>WHTA01000018.1 GCA_009379825.1 Streptosporangiales bacterium | reverse complement strand
CAGGGTGGACGACGGACGTATCGCCGGCACGATCGTCGAGATCGTGCTCACCGAGTCGGAGCCGGACGCCATCGTGATGCACCTCAATCTGCCCGCCATCGTGCCGTTCGCGAACGAGATAGGCGTCGACCTGCTGGACAATCTCATCCGGTCGGCACTCGACGCCGTGTCCGCGCACCGGAAGAACACCCACTTCGTCTTGGTCCTCCGATCGAACGGACATCCCGACATCGACCGGCGAAAACTCGACGAGCGACAGCGTGCCGCGGACCTGGGCATCCCGGTCTTCGACGAATACACGAATGCCGCCAGAGCGCTCGCGGCGCTGGGAACCTACGAGGCACGTCGACAGCTGCTCGACACCGGAACAGCGGAACAGCAATGAACGACCACCCGAGGGCCGCGGTCGAATGAGAGCGACCTACGACTACTCGGGCGCCGTGGTCTTCGTGACCGGCAGCACGTCGGGAATCGGATACGAGATCGCCCGAGGCTTCGCCGCCAGCGGAGCCTCGGGTCGTGATCAACGGTCGCGACGAGGACCGCCTCGACCAGGCGGCGCGCTCTCTCCGGGACACCGGCGCCGAGATCCTGCGGCTGCGAGGGGACGTCCGCGACTGGGCGCAGGTGACCACGATGGTCGCCTCGATCGACGAGTGCTACGGCACACTGGACGTACTCGTGAACAACGCCGGCGGCCACTTCGCCAGCCCGCTCGAGGAAATCAGCCCGAACGGCTGGCATGCGGTGGTCGATCTCAACCTCACCAGCGTCTTCTACTGCTCGAAGGCCTGCCTGCCCGTTTTCAGGAAGCAAGGTCGTGGCGCCATCCTGAACATCGGTTCCATCGCAGCTTTCGGTGCCCACCCGCACCGGGCACACGCGGGTGCAGCGAAGGGTGCCGTGGTATCGCTGACGATGACGATGGCCTACGAATGGGCACCGTACGGCGTCAGGGTGAACTGCATAGCCCCGGGCGCGATATTGACGGATGCCTCCCCCACCTCCAACGACGCGAAGCGAAGCGCAGAGGTAGAGGAACGAGTCCCGATGGGACGCGCAGGTCGCCCCGAGGAAGTGGCCCAGGCATGCCTGTTCCTGGCCTCGGACAGCGCGACCTACATCACCGGGGAGACGATCCGGGTCGACGGCGGTCCCCGTCGGGCGGTGTAGTCGCACGACGACAGCGGGCTGGATGTGACTCGAAAGCTGGCCGGCACAGAAAGGAAGAAGAGTGGCGGATGTCGAAGTGCTGTCGGAGATTACGGGCTCGGTCTGGAAGATCGAGGTCCAGGTGGGCTCCGAGGTGACGGAGGAAGACCCAGTCGCCGTCCTGGAGACCATGAAGATGGAGATCCCCGTGTTGGCTCCGCAGCCAGGCACGGTGAAGGAACTCCGTGTCGAGCACGGCCAATCCGTCGCGGAGGGGGACGTGCTCATGGTCTTGGCTACGTAACGCCCGCCCGAAGAGCAGCGATTCCGCGGCATTTGCGCTGGTGAAGGGCGCGTGCCTTGTGGTCGATACGACCGTCGGACGCCCACGCTCATGGCGACGCTTTCGGCGACCCCGCTTGTCATTGGTGAGGCTGGCCTCCATCCGGCCCGGAGGTCGCCGGCACCCGTACCACGGCACGGGCGGTTACCTCGCGCGGCGTAGTGGTCGACCTAGCGGTCCATTGACACGTTTCAGAAATCGATTACTGTGGCGCTCTGGGACGTGCACTGGAGCGCGGGTGACCCGGTCCATGCACAACTCTGTCGACCTCGGGAGTTGTACGGATGAGCCACCACAGCAGTGACGTCTCAGCAGTCAGCAGGCGCAGCTTCCTTGCGCTTACCGGCGGTCTCGGCGCCGCCGTGGCCGGCCTGGCCGGTTGCGATACCGGGTACCGCGATCGCTCCGGTGCAGAGGGCACGTTCCACATCCCGGATCCCAGGAAGTCGCTGCCTAGCAAGGACGTCACGTTCCGTCTGGTCGACAGCGGTGACACCAAGAAGCCCTTCTGGGACGCGTTCTTCGAGGCCTACCAGAAGAAGCACCAGAACGTCACCGTCAAGTACGACGGCATGCTGGTGAACCGGATGGACGAGGCGATCCCGCTCGGCATCCGCAACGGCACGGCCCACGACGTGTTCCAGCTGCCGCCGTCGATCACCATCCAGAAGGCCGTCGCCGAGGGGTGGGTAGCGCCGTTCGACGACCTGGTGCCGGACGTCGAGGCGTGGAAGAAGAAGTTCCCCGACGGCACCTTCGCCGAGGGACAACAGATCTACGCCGGCAAGCTCTACATGGTGCCGCTCGGCACCGAGCAGCGCCACTTCTGCCTCCTGCACTACAACAAGCAGCTGATGGACGAGGCCGGCTACGACCCGGCGGAGAAACCGCTCACCGTCGACGAGTACCGCGACGCGGCACGGAAGATGACGAAGAAGATCGATCAGGTCTACGGCGTGGTGCTCGAGATCGGCCAACCCAACCGGCTGACGAGCTCGGTCGAGTACATGGCACGAAAGGCCGGCCTCGGCATCGACACCGGCGACGGCATCGATGGCCGCACCGGGGAGTTCTTCTTCACCAAGCCTGAGGTGCTCGAGGCGATCGACGTGGTACTCGCGCTACGTAAGGACGGCAGCCTGTTCCCAGGTTCGAACTCGCTGTCCGCGCCGGAAGCATGGCCACGCGTGGTGCGCGGCGGTGCCGGCATGGTGTCCGGTGGGCCGTGGGTCGCCGCCCAGTGGCAGAACGACAACCCGGACTTCGAGTTCGGCGTCGCTGACCATCCGACACCGGTCGAAGACCCACTCCCGCTCGGTTACACCCGCTTCGGCTCAGACTCCGTGTGCATCTACGCGAAGAGCGAGCTCAAAGGCGGTGGCCGGCGACGTGCTGTCGTACGTGCTCAGCGACGAAGGCCAGACCCGCTGGGGAGAGATCGTCAACTGCGGGAACCCGCCGATCTTCGAGAAGGCCAGAGCGACGGCCGCCAAGGACTACACCGCCGAGGGGAAGCGGTGCGTGGAGATCGCCGACGCGATGGTCGCCAACCCGCAGCCGGTTGTCGCGAACCCCGATGTCGCGCTGGCCAACCAGGAGCTGAAAACGCCGGTGGTGGAGGACTTCGGCGCGGTCATCCAGGCGATCATGGTCGGCGAGGAGACGAACCCGAAGAAGGCGCTCGCCGACCTGGCCGGTAGGCGCAACCAGATGCTCGACGACGCGATCGCCGCGGTGCAGAAGAAGGGTGCGAAGGTCAGCCGCGAGGACTGGGTGTTCGAGAACTGGGACCCACGCAAGGACTACCTGCCGGCCGACTACAAGGGCCGGTGATCCGTGGCGGTCGTCGGACAGGCCGCCCGCCTGGGAGGCACCGGGCAGGAGCACGGCGCCACGTTGCGCGCGCGGTTGTGGAATGCGCGCTGGTGCTACGTTTTCATGTTGCCGACCCTCGTGCTCGGTACGGTGTTCACGTTCTACCCGATGGTCGCGTCGTGGCACATCTCGCTGCTCGACTGGTCGGGACTCGACACCGACCGCATCTTCGTCGGCCTGGCCAACTACCGCGAGGCGGTCACCGATCCCGCGTTCTGGGACGCGTTCGGGCGCACCTTCCTCTTCACCGCGGCGGCGGTGCCGGTGATGCTGGTGCTCGCGCTGCTCGCCGCGATCGTCCTCAACGACCAGGCACTGCGGATGCGTGCGGTGTTCCGCACCATGTTCTTCCTGCCTGTGGTGACGACCACGGCGATCGTCGGTGTCGTGATGTCGATGATCATGAACCCATTCGACGGTCCGCTGAACCAGGCGCTGCTCGACGTCGGCGCAGTGAACCAGCCGATCGACTTCCTCGGCGATCCCAACCTCTCCCTGTGGTCGGTCGCCGGTGTGTTCGTGTGGAAGTGGATGGGCATGGCCATGATCTACTGGCTCGTCGCCCTGCAGACCGTGCCCCACGACCTGTACGAGGCAGCGCGCGTCGACGGCGCCGGGTGGTGGGCCTTACAGCGACACATCACGCTGCCGATGATCACGCCGTTCGCTGTCATCATCGTGCTGGTGACGTTCGTCGGTGCGCTGCAGACGTTCCCGCTCGTGCAGTCGATGACCCAGGGTGGACCGGCGTATTCGTCCGAGCTCGTCGAGCTCTATATCTACCGGCTCGCGTTCGCCAGCCAGGGTACGCCCCGGCTGGGCTACGCGTCGGCGGTCGCCGTCTTCTTCGGCATCACGGTACTCGCGCTCACCCTGGTACAGGCGTGGGGCGTCCGCAGGGCGGGCGCGTTCCGGCGGGACGTCAGGGATGCCCGATGACCGTCGGCACCGGCATCGCCGTACCGGACGCGGAGCCAGCGGTGACCACACGCCGGCTGCGCCCGCGCACCTCGGTCCGCGGCTGGACCCGCGAGATCGTGGTGAGCCTGGTGCTCCTGCCGATCTGCCTGCTGTGGATCTATCCGTTCCTGTGGATGGTCGGTGCCTCACTCAAGTCGGAGACGGAGATCTACGGCAGCGTCGGCATCCTGCCAGAACAACCTGTCTGGGAGAACTACGCGCGGGCGTGGTACGAGGCCAACATCGGGCCCTACTTCTGGAATACGTTGATCGTGACGGCTGCGACCGTCGCGATCGTCACCATCACCACGGCGATGATCGGCTACGTGATCGGCCGGTACGCGTTCCCCGGCAAGAAGGTGCTGGTTGCCGTGTTCGTCGCGTCGCTGTTCCTGCCGGAGGGCTACACGATCATCCCGATCTTCGACGTCGTCGACTCGCTCGGGCTCGCCGGCTCGCTGTGGGGCATCATCCTCGCCGAGTCAGGCGGCGCACACGTCATCCAGATCATGTTGTTCGCCGGCTACTTCAGACAGCTGCCCAGGGAGCTCGAGGAAGCCGCGCGGATCGACGGCGCCGGCTTCGTCCGCACGTTCTGGCAGGTGATGCTGCCGCTGGCCAAACCCGCGATCGCGACGGCGATCATCATGACGCTGATGCGGGTGTGGAACAGCTTCCTGATCCCGCTGGTGCTGACCCTCCCCGCCCGGAGCTGCGCACCCTGGCCGTCGGCATCTACTCCTTCCAGGGCGAGAACTTCACCGACTGGCCCGGCATGGCCGCGGCGTCGACCATCGCGTTGCTGCCGATCATCGTCGTGTTCCTGGCGCTGCAGCGCTACTTCGTCGAAGGCGTAGCCGGAGCCGTGCGCGCCTGACCTGACCGCCCAACCAGCCAACCGACCCATACCTGGAGTGTTTGCGCGTGCTGTTCGGAGTCTCCTACTACCACGAGTACCAGCCGTACGACCGGCTCGACGAGGACGTCAGGCTGATGCGGGAAGCAGGCATCAACTACGCCAGGGTCGGCGACTCGATCTGGTCGCTGTGCGAGCCGACCGAAGGCCGATTCGAGCTGGACTGGCTGCAACGGGTGCTCGACGCATTGCACGAGGCGCGGATCCGCGTCGTGCTGGTGACGCCGACGTACGCCATCCCGCCGTGGCTGGCCAGACGGTACCGGGAGGTGATGGCACAGACCGCCGGCGGCGCACCGCGGCCGTTCGGCGCACGGCAGAACACCGACGTCACCAACCCGACCTACCGGTTCTACGCCGAGCGGATCACCCGCAAGGTGCTCGAGCGGTACGCCGACCACCCGAGCGTCGTCGGGTTCCAGGTGGACAACGAGACGGGCAACGTAGACGCGCACAACCGGAGCGTCTTCGACGCGTTCGTCGCGTGGTTGCAGGCGAAGTACGGGTCGGTGGCGGCAGTCAACGAGACCTGGGGACTCGCCTACTGGTCGCATCGGATCACCGAATGGGCCGACCTGTGGCCGCCGGTGGGCAACACCAACCCCGGGTACGACCTGGACTGGCGGCGGTTCCAGGCAGCCACGGTCACGGAGTTCCTCACCTGGCAGGCCGGCATCGTCCGCGAGTACGCGCGGGAGGGACAGTTCGTCACCCACGACGTGGTGGGCTCGCACGGCCGTGCGCACGCCGACAGGTACCGGATCGCGGCCGCGATGGACGTGCACGCGGAGAACCTCCCCCATGCGCCCCAGGACGGCCTGCTGCACCCGCCGGTGGAGCGGACGGCGATGAATCCCTACACCAGGTCGGGCGCGGGGCCGGCGCAGCTGTACCAGCGCTGCGACATGGCGTACGGCGCGAAGCGGTCGAACTTCCTCATCACGGAGATGAACCCGCTGAGCGTCGGCGGCTCGGACAACAACTTCCCCCAGTACGACGGCCAGTGGCGGATGGCTGCGTTCGCCACCATCTCCCGCGGCGCCGACATGGTCGCCTACTGGCACTGGCACAGCCTGCACTACGGCAACGAGACCTACTCACACGGCATCCTCAACCACGACCTGGAGCCCAACAGGTGCTACGCCGAGCTGGCCACCGTCGGTGCCGACCTGCGCGACCACGGCGACCGGCTCACCGGGCTCACCCCGGACGCCGACGTGGCGTTCGTGTACTCGTACGACAGCAAGTACGCGCTGGAGTTCCAGCCGTGTCTGAAGACGCCCGACGCGCGGCCGGACCGGGAAGCGTACGCACGGATCTTCGACGCCTGCTACCGGGGCTTCTTCGACGCCCGTGCGCAGGCGGTGGTGCTCGACGCGGGTAGCGACGTCACGGACTTCCCCGTCGCCGTGGCACCCGCGCTCTACGCCGCAGACGAGGAGACGTTGCACACGCTGACCCGGTACGCGGAGCACGGTGGCCACCTGGTGCTCACCTTCCGGTCGGGGTACGCGGACGAGTTCGCACGGGCCCGCTGGCAACGGGCACCCGGTCCGCTGCGGGCGGCCGCAGGTATCGGCTACCAGCTCTACTCCAACCTGGCGACACCGCTGGGTGTGCGAGCCGACGAGGCCGACCTCGAGCTGCCCACGGAAGCGCGGGCGACCGGTTGGGCGGACGAGCTGGTGCTCGAGGGTGCCCAACCGTTGGTGACCTACGACCACCCACACTTCGGGCGGTTCCCCGCGATCACCAGCCACCGGTTCGGTTCCGGGCGCGTCACGTACGTCGGCACGTTGCCGAACCCGGCCATGGTCGAGGCGATCGCCGCCTGGGTGTTGCGGCAAGCTGACATCGAGCCGCCGGGCGTGGGTCAGCCGGATGCGGTGCGGATCACTACCGCTCGGACGTCGACCGGACTGCGGCTTGCGTTTGCCAGCAACTGGTCCTTCGAGGAGCACACGGTCAGCGACCCCGCTCTCGCCGGGCACGACCTGCTCGCCGGCGCCGCGGTGCCGGCCGACGGTGTGCGCCTAGGGCCCTGGGACATCAAGGTGATCGCCGGCGACTGACCCCACGCATGTCGGCAGTCGGCTGAACTGTCGACACTCGTACGGACGTTCGACCTGCTGAATCCTAAGCTTTGAGATTGCGCCATTGACTGCCGGAACCGGATCGGCCTATCGTCACAGCGACTTGCGGTATATCGACCACTGTGCGGTGTACCGAACGGGAGCGCAGCATGACGTACACCGGGGCAGCGGCCGAACGGGGTCGGTCCATCTCGACCTCGAGGTCGGCAGGTACGCGGAAGTCGAGCGCTAGCAACTGTCATTGCACCGGATCAGCCAAGGCAGCGTAGTGGCGATGGCCACTGCATTGCGTACGCGCGAGCGGCCAGCTGTCGGCCGAACTCCGGGTGCAGGCGTCGCCGGTGTCGAGCCCGCGATGGACGTCCCCTAGGAGAGATGCCGATGAACCCGACGGACGAAGTTGTCTTCGAAGTACGTGACCGCGTCGCCTACGTGACCATCGACAGACCGGAACGCCGTAACGCGCTCAGCCAGGCGGTCACCGCCTCCCTGATCGACTACTTCTGCAAAGCACAGGAAGACCCCGACGTCTGGGCCGTCGCCCTCACCGGCAGCGGCGACCGAGCCTTCTGCGCGGGAGCCGACCTGAAGGAGTTCGACGAGATGGCCCGCCGGGGCGAGCAGATCCCGGTCCCGATGCGCGGCCCGCAACGCAACCTCTTCGAGGTCGTACTCGAGACGTACAAACCCACGATCGCCGTGCTCAACGGGCCCGCAGTCGCAGGCGGTTGCGAGCTCGCGCTCGCCTGCGACATCAGGATCGCCGCCGAACACGCGTCACTCGGCATGCCCGAGGCCAAGCGCGGCATGGGCGCGAACTTCGCCACCGCCATGCTGCCGCGGCTCATCCCCCGCAACATCGCACTCGAGATGCTCTACACCGGAGAGCCGCTGACCGCCGAAGAGGCGCTACGCCTTCGCCTGTACAACCACGTCGTACCGGCGGCGGAGCTGCCTGAAGCAGCGGAAAAGCTCGTCCGTTCGATCGTCGCCAACGCGCCGTTGTCGCTCCGCCGATACAAGGAGATGACCACCAAGGGTTGGGAGCTGCCCGTGCAGTCCGCAGTGCGCCTCGACGTCGGCCCGAACCCCTACCTCACCGAGGACCGCGCGGAAGGCATCCGCGCCTACCTGGAGAAGCGTCCGCCCGAGTGGAAGGGGCGCTGACGAGCAACCGGAAGCTGTCGGACCACAAGACCCACAACTCGATGGGAGGCGGCCGGATGACCGGCATCCCTGGCGAGCTCACAGCCGACCAGTTGGCCATCAAGGAGGCCGTGAGCGAACTCTGTGCGTCGTACCCGCCGGAGTACTGGCGAGAGAAGGACGCCGAGCTCGCGTACCCGGAGGAGTTCGTCGACGCGCTCGCGAAAGCTGGCTGGCTGGCCGTACTCATTCCCGCGGAGTACGGCGGTGGCGGAGGTACCGTCGCGGATGCTTCGCTCGTCCTCGAGACCATCAACAGGTCGGGTTGCTCCGGAGTGCCCGCCCACGCGCAGATGTACACGATGGGCACCGTGCTCCGACACGGCAGCGACGAGCAGAAGCGACAGCTACTGCCGCTCATCGCCTCGAACGAGGTCCGGCTCCAGGCTTTCGGGGTCACCGAGCCCGACGCCGGGTCCGACACGACCCGCATCCGCACCTTCGCCGAGCGAGACGGCGACGAGTACGTCGTCAACGGGTCGAAGATCTGGACATCGCGATTCCAGCACTCCGACTACATGCTGCTACTGTGCCGCACCACGCGGTACGAAGACGTCGCCAAGAAGTCCGACGGGCTGTCGATCCTGCTCGTCGACCTGCGCAAGGCCGGCGACTCGATCACCCATCGACCGATCAGGACGATGACCAGCCACGAGACCAACGAGGTGCACTTCAACAACGCGCGAGTGCCGGTGGCGAACCGTGTCGGTGAGGAAGGCAAGGGTTTCCGTTACATCCTCTCCGGGATGAACGCCGAGCGGATACTCGTCGCGTCGGAGGTGCTCGGTGACGGGTTCTGGTTCATCGACAAGGCATCCGCGTACGCCAGTCAGCGGGAGGTGTTCGGTCGGCCGATCGGCGTCAACCAAGGGGTTCAGTTCCCACTCGCCCAGGCGTACGCGGATCTGCACGCGGCAAGTCTCGTGCGGTGGCAGGCAGCGGCGAAGTTCGACGCGGGTGAGCAACCGGGATTCGAGGCCAATGCAGCGAAACTGCTGGCGTCGAAGGCAACGTGGGCGGCCGCCAACGCCGCCATGGACTCCTTCGGCGGCTACGGCCTCGCGGCAGAGTTCGACGTGGAGCGGAAGTTCCGGGAAGCTCGCCTGCCGCTCGTCGCACCAGTAAACAACAACCTGATCCTCGCGTACATAGGTCACCAGGTGCTCGGCATGCCCAAGTCCTACTGAGCGGTGCGCCAAGGCTACGAGAAAGGTGAGTGCCCGATGGTCGGCTCGCTGTCTGGCATCAGAGTCATCGACGTGACCACCAGCGTGGCCGGTCCGTTCGCCACGCAGATCCTCGCCGACCTCGGTGCCGACGTGATCAAGGTGGAGCGTCCGGGTACCGGCGACGACACCAGGCGATGGGGACCGCCGTTCTGGGAAGGCGCGAACGGGCGCGAAGGCTGTACGTTCACCGCGCTGAACCGTAACAAGCGTAGCTGCGTGCTCGACCTGAAGGACGCGACCGACGCAGCGCGGTTCCGTGAGCTGCTCGACTCCGCCGACGTGCTCGTGCAGAACCTGCGACCGGGAACACTCGCGAACCTGGGGTTCGGGTACGAGGAGGTGTTCGCGACTAACCCGGGCATCATCTACTGCGACATGACCGGGTACGGACCGGACGGCTCGTTGGCCGACTCCCCCGCGTACGACCCGCTCATGCAGGCGTTCGGCGGGTTGATGAGCCTCAACGGTGAGACTGGACGACCACCTGTCCGAGTACCCGCATCGATCCTCGACCAAGGCACCGGCATGTGGACGGTGATCGCTGCACTGGACGCGCTGCGCGCCCGGGAGAAGACCGGCAGCGGAGCTCACGTCCACACGTCGTTGCTCAACACGGCGTTGATGTGGCTGCCCACCCAGTTCCTCGGCTACTTCGCCGACGGTTCCGTCCCACCGCGGTTCGGTTCAGGCGCCATCGGCATCTACCCGTACGCTGCGTTCCCGACTGCGGACCGGTACATCATCATCGCGGCAGGCAACCAGAACCTCTGGACGCGTCTCTGCAAGGCGATCGGGCGGGAAGACCTGCTCGACGACCCGCGTTTCGCGCAGAACCCGGACCGGGTCACCCACCGCGACGAGCTCGCCGAGGAGCTTTCCGCCACATTGCGCGAGGTGCCGAGCCGGGAATGGCTCGTGCGGCTCGAGGAGGTTGGCGTGCCGAGCACGCCGATCCAGACCATCGACGAGGTCGTCGTACACGACCAAGTGCAGGCGATCGGCGGCTTCGCCGACGTACCGCACCCCAGGATCGACGACTTTCGGGTGATCAACCTGCCTATCCAGATCGACGGAGCCTATCCATCGACCCGCCTGGTGCCACCCGAGCTCGGCGAGCACACCGCGGAGATCTTCGCCGAGCTGGACGCACACCGGGAGTCGCAAGCAACCTAGGAGGCTGTCGAATGACCGTGAGCGAACACACGACATCGACCATGCCGCAGGTGGCACACGGCCCGCCCGGATACCCGGCCGTAGCCCTCGTCGAGGAAGGCATGCGGGAAGGCCTGCAGATCGAAGACGCCGACATTCCCGTAGACGACAAGGTGCGGCTGCTCGACGCGCTGTCGAACACCGGCCTGCGTCGGATCGTCGTCGGCAGCTTCGTCAGCCCCAAGTGGACGCCGCAGATGCGGCACATCGACGAGATCGTAGAGAAGTTCACCCCGAGTCCGAACGTGATCTACACGGCGCTCGCGTTGAACCAGAAGGGGGTCGAGCGGCGCGCCGCGCACATCCCTCCGCTGTCGACCGATGGTGCACTGCCCGCGACGCTCGTCCACCTCTGCGACGTCTTCGTCCGCCGCAACACCAACCGTTCCCAGCAGGACGAGATCGACAGCTGGGAACGGGTGGTGCGGCAGGCGGTGGTCAATGGCGCCGAGCAGGCGCAGATCGGGGTGAACGCCGCCTGGGGTTCGAACTGGCTCGGTCCGTTCGACCACCAGGCCCGGATGGACCTGCTCGACCGGCAGATCAGGCTCTGGGAAGAAGCCGAGATCCCGGTGACGAAGGTCTTCATGGGCGATCCGATGGGCTGGCACATGCCGGACCAGGTAGAGGAGGATCTCACCGAGATCCAACGGCGCTGGCCGGGGATCACGACGTTCCACCTGCACCTGCACAACACGCGCGGCACAGCGCCGATCACCGCGTACTCGGCACTGCGAGTGCTCCGCGAGGAGCACACGCTGGTGCTCGACTCCAGCATCGGCGGCATGGCCGGCTGTCCGTACTGCGGCAACGGCCGGGCGGCGAACCTGATGCCGACCGAGGATCTCGTCTACCTGCTGGAGGAACTCGGCTTCGACACCGGCGTCGATCTGCGCGCGCTCGTCGACACCGTCGCGCTCGCCGAGGAGATCCTCGGCCACCGCCTGTACGGGCACGTGTCGAAGGCGGGTGGCCGACCACGGGGAGACGACCTGTACCCGATGGACCTGCCGTTCATCGAGACGCTCGACCAGGCGCAGCACTTCCGACTCGGCCCAACGGCGTACGAAGGCGCCATGTCGCCGTGGAAGGAGCCGATTCAGTCACCGGCCAGGCGGCAGCCCTGATGAGTGGGTACGGCGCTACCGAGACGGGCACGGTCCACGCAGTGGACGCGGTGCGCACCATGCTCAATGCGCGCTCGGTAGCGCTCGTCGGCGCCAGCGCGGACGAGTCCAAGTTCTCCGGACAACCGCTGCGGAACCTGCGAAACGCCGGCTACGGCGGGGACATCCACGTCGTGAACAAGAGCGGCGGTGAGGTGCTCGGCGTCCGTGCGCTGTCGTCGGCCACCGAGCTGCCGACCGGCGTGGACGTCGGTTTCGTCATGGTGCCCGCACGCCATGTCGCGGACACCGTGGCAGATCTCGGCCGAGCAGGCGTACCAACCGCGGTCGTCGCGGTCAGCGGCTTCGCCGAGATGGGCACCGCAGAGAGCACCGAGCTGCAGGACCGGCTGGCGGAGACGGCGCGGACGCATGGTGTCCGCGTGCTCGGCCCGAACTGCAACGGCATCTACAACGCCACCGCCGGTCTGCCGCTCGGTTACAACTACACGCACTCGCGGCGGCTTGCCCCCGGGTCGGTGGGGCTCGTCTCGCACAGTGGCGCGATGCTCGGTGGGTTCGCCCCGAGACTGCAGGAGTACGGGCAGGGCCTCAGCTGCTTCGCCTCCACGGGCAACGAAGTCGACCTCACCTTGGTGGACGTCCTCGAGTACCTCGTCGACGACCCGGCCACGGACGTGATCGCGCTCATCCTCGACAGTGTCGGTGACGGCGCACGGTTCCGCGAGCTCGTGCGTGCGGCGAGGAAGCGCGGGAAGCAGGTAGCAGCGCTCAAGCTCGGCAACTCGCCCGGCGGAGTGAGCGCCACCGAGGCGCACTCGTCCCGGCTGGCCGGGTCGAGATCCGCCTACCGCGCCGTCTTCGCCGCGGATGGCGTCGTGGACGTACCGTCGTTGGAGACGCTGGCACTCACCTGCGCGCTGCTCGGTGCGGGCCGGTCACCGCGCCACGACGGAGTCGTCGTGACAAGTACGTCGGGAGCGGGCGGGATACTCGCGGCCGACGCGCTGTCCGAGGTCGGCATCCCGCCGCCCGCGCTCACCGAACGGACCGTAACCGGCATGCGCCCGACGGCTGGGTTCGCTCGGGTGCAGAACCCGTTCGATATCGGTGCAGCGGGCAACGCCACCATCGACGTGAACCTCCGTGCCCTCGCCGGCGACCCGGCAGCGGGCAGTCTCGTCGCTTACCTGACGCCGGCGCCCACGTCGTCATGGCGGCTCGCGCTCGCCCGTGCCACGGCCGACGTCGCCGACGAGCACCCGGCGACGCCCATCGTCGTGGTGAGTCCGGCTCTACCGGACGAAGACGAACGGCACGTCTATGCTGCCGCCGGCGTTCCGGTGGTCGGCTCACTGCTCGACGCGGTCGCGGTCGTCCGGGCCATCAGCGACGTGAGCCCGCGATACGAACGGTCAGCGGCCGTCGACCCACCGACCGATCCGGCACCGCACGTCCGTAGCCTCTCCGAGCCGGCGAGCAAACGGCTGCTCGCCGGCTACGGGATCACGTTCCCCGACGAGGTGCTGGCGCACGACGTCGACGACGCGGTCGCCGCAGCACGCGACCTCGGCTACCCGGTCGTGCTCAAGGCGGCGGGCTCCGACTTCGTGCACAAGACCGACCAGGAGCTAGTCGTACTCGACGTACCCGACCACGACTCGCTGCGCCAGCACTACCTCGACCTGGCGGAACGGGCGCGTCGACTCGGCGACCTCGAAGGTGTACTCGTCGCGCAGCAGGTCCCCGAGGGGGTGGACGTGATGCTGGGAGTCACCGTCGACCCCGAGTTCGGGCCGCTCGTGGTCTGCGGCGTCGGAGGGACGATGACCGAGCTGGTCGCCGACGTCGCAGCCGCGCCGGTCCCCCTCGCTCGACCGGACGCCGAGCGGCTGCTCGACTCCACGCGCGTAGGTCGGCTGCTCGGCGGGTATCGGGGAAGGCCGAACCACGACAGGGACGCGCTCGTCACCCAGCTGTTGCGTCTCTCCGCAGCCGCCGGCGACCTGCCCGACGAAGTGACTGCCGTAGACCTGAACCCCGTGCGGGTCCTGCCGGGACGAGGCGGCACGGTCGCACTCGACGCGGTCGTGATGCGGAGTCCGTCCCCCGCACGCCCTGCTACCTGGAGGTGAACCGATGTCCGATACCGAGTCAGTCGCGGTGACGAGGTCTCTCGCGGAGTATGCAAGCTCAGCGGACCTCTGCGACATGCCCGAGGACGTGGCCGAGATCGCACGTCGGTCGCTGGTGGACACCGTCGGCGTCACCATCGCCGCGCGCGGCGACGACGCGGTCGGCATCCTGCGCACCACCCTCGGCGGCGAGCTGCCACCGGGAGACGCCACAGTCCTCACCGACGGCACCCTGACGAACGCGCGGACCGCCGCTCTGGTCAATGCCACGGCCGGTCACGCGCTCGACTACGACGACGTCACCGACCTCACCTACGGGCATCCGAGCGTCGTGCTCTGGCCGGCGTTGCTCGCTGCCGCGGAAACCGGCCGGCGCACCGGTCGCGAGCTGCTCGAAGCGTTCGTGATCGGCTTCCAGGTGCAGTGCGCGGTCGCATCGGGCATGGCAGTGCGCACGCACTACGGTCGCGGCTGGCACTCGACGGCGACGATCGGCGTGCTCGGCGCAGCCGCCGGCGTGGCCAGGTTGCACGGGCTCGACGTCGACCAGACCAGGTGCGCGCTCGGCCTCGCCGCGTCGATGGCCGGCGGCAGCCGACAGAACTTCGGCACCATGACCAAGCCACTGCACCCCGGCCTTGCCGCGCGCGACGCCGTCTTCGCGGCCGACCTGGCCGGCAACGGTTTCACCGCGGATCCCGACCAGCTGGAGTCGGCACTCGGCTACTTCGCGATGTTCGGCGACAGCAACGATCTGACAGCAGTCGAGAAGACCCTGCAGACACCGTGGGCGCTGACTGCTGAAGGGCTCAGCGTGAAGAAGTACGCCTGTTGCTACTGCACGCACCGCACCGCGGACGCGACCATCGACCTCGTTCACGAGGACGGCGTCGACGCGGGCGAAGTGCGCAGCGTGCAGCTCACCCTCGAACCCGCCGGCTTCGACCCGCTCATCCACCACCGGCCGACGACCGGCCTGCAAGGCAAGTTCAGCGCGGAGTACGTGATCGCCGCGGCACTGCTCGACAAGCGAGTCACCCTGGCCACGTTCACCGACGACGCGGTACAACGTCCCGAGGCGCAGCAGTTGTTGCGGAAGGTGGAGGTAGACGAGCAAGAGCGCCCACCGGTAGGGCCAGCGCAGTGGGAGCAGGCGTACGCCGTCGTCCAGGTCGACACGGCGCGCGGACCTGTGACCAAACGCGTCGACGTACCTCGCGGAGACCGGCGTGCGCCGCTGGACCGCGACGGCATCGAGGTGAAGTTCAGGGACTGCGTCGAGTTCTCCGGGTCCGGCATCGACGCGGATGCCCTACTGACCCAACTCTGGAACTTCGACACCTCGACCGCGTTCCGCGGCTTCGACGCGGTCCGGTCCGCCGGGACGGCAGCGTGAGCGGCGACATCAGCACGAAGAACGACGCCGCCGAGTCAGTCAAGTTCGGTATCGCCCTGACCAACCAGCATCCCGTCGGGCGAGACCAGCGGGAGGCACTCGACGAGCAGCTGCAGCTGCTGCGCAGCGCCCGCGATTCTGGGTGGGACTCGGTATTCGCGGCGCAACACTACCTATCCGACCCGCTCACCCACATCCAGCCGTTGCCGTACCTCGCGCGGCTGGCTGCGGAGGCCGGCGAGATGGAGGTGGGCATCGGCATCCTGCTGCTCGCGTTGCACAACCCGATCGAGGTGGCCGAGAACTACGCATCGCTCGACGTGGTGTGCGGCGGCAGGCTCATCTTCGGGGTCGGCCTCGGCTACCGACAGGAGGAGTACGACGCGTTCGGGATCTCGGTTCGAGAGCGGGTGCGGCGGCTGGAGCACAACCTGGACCTGGTGCGACGGCTGTGGGCGGGTGAAACGGTCGACGCGGACCTGCCGTGGTGTCGACTGCGCGGCGCGCGGCTGACGCTGCGCCCGGTCAACGAATCCGGCCCGCCCGTGTGGATGGCGGCGAACAACGACGGCGCGGTGGAACGAGCCGGTCGCCTGGCCGACACCTGGATGATCAACCCGCACGCGACCGCGGCGACGATCGAGCGGCAGATCGCGTTGTTCAGGCAGGCCCGAAGGGACGCCTGCCGCCCCGAGCACGTCGGGCTGCCGCTGTCCCGCGAGATCTTCTGCGCGCCGACCAGAGCGGAGGCCACGGAGCGCGCACGGCCCTTCCTGCAGCGCAAGTACGAGACGTACAGCGCCTGGGGGCAGGACCAGGTGATGCCGGCCAACGAGTCGTTCGACCTGCCGTTCGAGCAACTGGCGGACGACCGGTTCGTCATCGGTACGCCCGACGACTGCATCCGACTGCTGTTGCCCTGGCGACAGCTCGGTGTCGACCACTTCGTGTTGCGCACCTGCTGGTCGGGGATGCCGGTTGCCGATGCACTGCATTCGATCGACCTGCTCACCCGCGAGGTCCTCCCGGCCCTCCGCTACGGCTAGACCGGGGTTTGCGCATCGACTGGGCGGGCAGATAACTTGTCCGCAACACGGCACATTTGACTCCTGAGCCGAAGGTGCATGCCGATATCGGGAGATAACCTGGCTTGCAGAATGTGATCAACTGCTTTCGTGTGCTCGAGGCGGTCGCAGAACACCAGCCGGTCGGTGTATCCGAGCTAGCGCGGCTCCTCGGCATGCCCCGCACGAGCGTCTTCCGCTGCCTGCAGACACTTCAACAGGCCGAGTGGCTGGCGCCCCTGGGGCATGACGACACGCGATGGCGTGTCACGGCGCGAGCACTGACGATCGCCCGGGCCTCTCCGGAGCGAGGACTGCGGGAGGCCGCCCTGCCCGTGTTGCAGCGCCTCCGTGACGAAACCGACGAGACCGTCTACCTCACCGTTCGAGATGGGTACGGCGCGGTGCTCGTCGAACGACTCGACAGCAACAGGTCGGTACGAACGTTCTACCCGCTCTACGGCCGGATGCCGCTGCACGGCCCGTCCAACGCCAAGGCAATCCTTGCCCATCTCAGCGAGGAAGAGATCGACGAAGTCATGACCGCAGGCCTGGATCGGTACACCGACACTACCCAGTGCCAACCTGATGCGCTCCGCGCCGACATCACCGCCACCCGCGAGCGCGGCTACTCCATCAATCTCGCCGAGTGGCGACCCGAGGTTTGCGGAATCGGCGCCGCCATCCTGGACCCGACCATGCGTCCTGTCGGCGGCACCAGCATCTCCATGCCTGCCTTCCGGTTCGACGAAGACGACATCGCCCGGTACGGCAGCCTGGTCGCAGCGGCCGCGGCGGAAATCGCCCACCGCCTGTACAGCGTATGACGACCGGCCCTCATCTGCCGACCAGACTCAGCGCGATGTCCGGGATGTAGGTCACGAGTGCGAGCGCGAGCAGCAGCACGCATGCCCAGGGGACCGCGGCACGCGCGACACGGAGAACCGGCATTCCCGATATCCCGCTGGCCACGAAGAGGTTGATTCCCAGCGGCGGGGTAATGGCGCCGATCTCGAAGTTCATGACGATGATGATTCCGAAGTGGACGGGGTCGACTCCCAACTTCATGGCTATCGGGTACAGGATCGGCGCAAGGATCAGGATGGCACCGATGGCATCCATGAAGACACCCACCGCAATGAACAGCAGGTTGACCATCAGGAGGAAGAGCCAGGGCGAGAGGTCGAGGTCGATCAGAAATGCCGCTATCTTGCCCGGGATCCGCTCGAGCGACAGCACGAACGTGAACAGGATGGCGTTCGCTATGATGAACATGACCATGGCCGACATGCGGGCCGAACGCACCAGAATCGCGCCGACGTCCTTGAAGCTGATCTCCCGGTAAACGAACTTCGATACCACGAAGGTGTAGCAGACAGCCATCGCCGCAGCCTCGGTCGGCGTGAAGATGCCTCCATAGATCCCGCCGAGCACGAAGATCGGGAGCAGCATCCCGAGAAAGGCGTCACGCAGTGCCTTCACCCGCTCCGATCTGCTGATCGAGAGTGTGTCGGCGGCCAGCTTGCGTCTCCACGCCAGGAATATGACAAGCGCGATGAGCAAGACACCAGTGAGGAGCCCAGGCACCACCCCGGCCAGGAAGAGGTCCCCGATACTCGTCTCGGTGACGACGCCGTACACGATCAAGGGCACGGAAGGCGGGATCAGGATGCCGAGCCCGCCGCTGGTGGCGACGAGTCCGGTCGAGAAAGGCTTGGGGTAGCCGGCTCGGATCATGCTCGGTATGAGGAGCGTACCGACGGCCACCACCGTCGCAGCGCTGGAGCCCGAGATGGCAGCGAAAAAGATGCAGCTCGCAACCGCTGTTACGCCGAGGCCGCCGGGAAAGCGACCGACCACAGCGTTCGCCGCTGCCACCAATCGTCGCGCGATCCCACCTTCGACCATCAGGTTGGCGGCCAGGATGAAGAACGGTATCGCCATCAGCGGAAACGAGTTGATCCCATTGAACAACGTGTCGCTGATCTGCGGCATCGGCAGCGTCGTGAAGTAGAAGATGTAAAGGAGCGTGGTGAGTCCCAGCGCAATGGAGATGGGCACCGAGGTCAGGAGGAGGAGAAAGAGAGTCACGAACAGCGCGATCGCGGAGAACTCCATCAGCGCACGTCCTCCCCGTGCTCCTCCTTCTCCGCTTCGGGCCTACCTCGCCCGTATCGGAGGACGCGGTACACCATCTCCAGCGCGCGTGCGAACATCAGCGTGAGACCAACTGGCAACGCCAGCTGAACGACCCAGATCGGCATCTTCATCGCAGGCGTGACCAGATTCTGCGACGAAGTCTCAGTGATCATCGACCAGCCGAGCACTGCGAACACTCCACAGTAGAGAGCCACGAGCAGACCGGCCACGGCGGCCAGAACCCTTCTTCCACGCTCCTTGAGAATCACCGTGAAGAGGTTCACGCCCACGTGTTCATTGTGGCGCAGCGCTACGACGGCTCCGACAAATGTGGAGAGAATGACCAGATAGATGACCACCTCCTCCGACCAGAAGATGATCTCGTTGAATCCGTAACGCAGAACCACTTGTACTATCGCTACGACGGCGGCGCCCCCGATCGCCCCTCCGGCAATGCCGTTCTCGATCCACGTCAAGACCCGATCGAACCGGGACATGGCGCCTCCATTGCAGTGCAGTACACCGCTCGCTCGGGTTGAGCGAGGCCCTAGCTCTACCGGCTCAGCAGCTCATCGATGATGTCTTCACCTATGACGTCGGCAAACTCGTTCCAGACGCTGGGAACGACGGCGTCCTTGAAGACCTTCCGTTCCTCGGCCGACAGCTCGATGATCTCAGTGGTGCCAGCGTCTTCGATGTCTTTCCTGGCCTTTTCGTTCACCTTGTCCGCTATCTCCCGGTTGTAGGTGGAAGCCTCGGCCGCGGCGTCCACGACTGCCTTCTGAAGATCGTCGGGCAGCTTCTCGAAGAACTTGTTGTTGATCGCGAGTGGATAGGTCAGATAACCGTGCTCCGACACCGTCAGATACTTCTGGACCTCGTGGAATCGCTCGGCCTCGATGTTGGAGTAAGGGTTGAACTGCCCGTCCACGGTCCCTTGCTGCAAAGCGGTGAACACCTCTGCGAAGTCCATGGGTGTGGTCTTTGCTCCCCACTTCTTCCAGCATGCCTGGATGAGGTCCGAGGGGGTGATGCGGATGCGCTGTCCACGCAGATCGTCCGGGGTTCGTACAGCCTTGTTCGAGGTTATCTGGTACAGGCCGTTGTCCCAGAGGCCCAGTACCTTGATGTTGTTGTCGGCGAGATCCTTGTTCGTGTAGATGCTCTTGCCCACCGAAGAGTCCCGCGCCGTTATCTTTGGTACGTCGGCGCTGCCGTCGACGAGGAAGGGCAAGTCGAGCACCAGGAGCTGCGGTGCGATGTCCGTGAGCTTCGAGCTCGCCGGCGCGATCATCTCCACGCCCCCGCTCTTCAGCGCCTTCAGCTCGTCCGGGTCACCGTAGAGCTCCGAGTTGGGGTGTACCTCGACGGTAATCCGCCCGTCTGTGCTCTTTTCGAGGACTTCCTTGAACTTCAGGGATGCCTTGCCTTTGGGCGTCTTCGGTGTGACGACGTGGGACAGCCGAATGGTGAACTCGCCGGCGGCGTCCTGGCCCGCGCCCCGAGCACCACATCCTGTCGTGCCAAGTAGCGCCGCCCCGGCAGCCCCGGCGCCGAGCTTCAGGAAGTCTTGGCGGGTGAGACGGGCTGGATTCCTCTTCATACTTCCTCCAAGCAAGCTTGTCCGCTAGCTGCTCGCCCCCGCCGCCGCGCTCAAAGCAGCCAATGCGGCCGCTGGGATGACCTGACAGGCCGGGCGGTGAGCGCGGTGGGCATGCGACGAACTCCTCTCCGCTCCAACCATGTCGTCGACTCATGTCGCTGACATCGCCGGTGCTCTGCCGTCGCCTCTCGCTGCCGCGAAACGCTTCACCCGTACCAGGTCCCGTCCGCTATACGGAACAGACATCTACGCTACGGACGGGGTACATGCTGTCTTGAGTACGGCGGAACCGTCAAGACCTCCTTCGCAGTGATGCACGAAGTGTCGACAGCACTGCGATGGCAGGTCCATAATGGTCCTGGCACAGCCTCTGCTGGTGGCACTAGACAGTGCGCGCCAGTGCCACCGCATGGTCGACGACGCGGTCCAGGGAGTCTGCGGCGAAGCGGCCGGGCAGGCCGTAGAAGCGGTGCGCCTCCTGCACCTCGTAACCGCCGTAGGTGTACTCCTCGCGGGCGGGTAGGTAGCCGGGGCAGCCACCGGAGTAGCCGACGACGAAGATTACCCCGGTGTCGGCCAGCGCGGCGCGTACGGACAGCGCGGCCGCGGCGAACGGTTCGCCCGGCAGGGCCACCACACGCAGCTCGCCCCAGCGCAGTACCGTCACGGGGCCGGTCCAGTCCGAGTACGTGTCGACGCCGCGTGCCCAGCTCAGCCAGTGCTCGAGCAGCACCGCGCGGGTGGGCTCACAGCGCGCCAGCTCCGCCTCCCACCGTTGCGCCGCCCCCTGCAACTGCGCGGATGTGAACACATCGAGATCCAGCCGGACGTCGCCGCTCGCCGCGCGCACCTCACCAGGCAGGTGCCGGCACGGCGCGCTGGCTACTGTCGCCGCCACCAGGCGGCCGACCCGGCTCGCCTCGGCGAAGGTGCGGGTCGGCGACGCTGCCGTGCTGACCGACGCCTGTGCCGAGTGGCCGTGGTTGGCATCGCCGGCGCAGCCGGTGACGAACAGTGCGACCGCACCCGGATGGCAGGCCTCCAGCTCGGCACGCACGACACCCGGGTAGTCGGCTGTCCAGGAGGTGTTGTCCGCGCCGAGCACCACCGGATGGCAGGCGTACGACGCGACGGCCGCGAGTACATCGCCTGACTCGCTCGTGAACCAGGCAACCGGAACCAGCCCGTCCACCGGACCGTCGGGTCGCCGGCGGTTGCGGGCCACGCTGGGGTCGGCGCCGTACCCGGCCCGCAGCGTCGCCGGTTGCTGCCGCTCCAGTGCCCGTGCTAGCGCGGCGATGCACGTATCCACGACATCCGTCAGCCAGCCGGGGTCGGGGTCGTGCCCCAGCCGGCCTGGCATGCTGGCCGGACCGCCGTGGGTGTGGGTGGCGTGCACGACCACGCGGTCGGCCGGCAGTGGGCAACAGCGGCGCACCTCGGCGCACGTGTCCTCGTGCAGGCCGACGACGTCCACCGTGACGAGTGCGGTGTCGTCGACGCACACCGCGCGCACGGTGAGCGGGTCGTGCGTCCCTGTCGCCGGCGACGTACGGGCGGCGAATCCCGCCATCGGCGGTCCGGCAGGCGGCGTGACGTCCACGACCGCGGCGCCGACCCTCACGTGACCAGCCGCCCACTGCGCACTACGTCGACGAGAGCGAGCGTCTCTTCGCTCGGCGACCAGGTGAACCTGACCAGGTCGGCCGGGTCGCCGGGTCGCAACGTACCGCGCCCGCCCGCGAACCGGCCGGGCAGCGACGTCGCCATCCGGACGGCGTCGGCAAGGCCCAACCTGCCGAGACGCACGGCGCCTGCGACTCCGTCCGCGAGCGTACGGGCCGCGCCGGCGAGGTACGGCGTACCGGCGACGGCGAGTCGACCGTCCGCGGAGAGCTCGACGGTCCCGCCCACTGGCGTCGAGTACGTGCCGGGCGCCAGCCCGCCGAGCGCGGCGGAGTCGGACACCAGGAAGCTGCGCTCGACGCCCTTCGCGCGCACCATGGCGGTCAGCGTGTCCGCCGGAAGGTGGTGGCCGTCGGCGATGAACCCGGCGGACAGCCGGTCGTCCGCGAGCTGGGTCCAGAGGTGGTTCGGGTGCCGCGCCAGCACGCCGTCCGCACCGTTCCCGAGGTGCGTCGACAGCACCGCGCCTGCGTCGGCGACCGCGGTGACCTGATGCGGTTCCGCGCGGGTGTGCCCGATCGACACCCACACACCCGCGGCGGTCAGTGCCCGCGTGTACGCAACCGCACCGTCGTAATGCGGCGACAGCGTCACCATCCCCACGACACCGGAGGCCGCCTGCTGCCACCGCTCGAACTCCGCGACGTCGGGCGGCCTGACGTGCTCGACCGGATGTGCGCCGCGCGGGCCGTCCTCCGGGCTGATGTGCGGCCCCTCGACGTGCGCGTACGGGATGGCCCGCGCGGTGTCCGGGTCGGCGGCGCGGGCGGCGGCGATGGCGCGCAACGACCTCACGATGGTGCTCGGACGCCGTGATCACCGTGGGGACGAACGTGGTGGTGCCGGCCCTGGCGAGGACGCGGCCGAGCTCGACGACCGTCTCCGCGGTGACGTCGACGCCGTTCACGTCGAACCCGCCGTATCCGTTGACCTGCAGGTCGACGAGCCCCGGTGCCAGCCAGCACTCCGCCGCGCTTGAGTCGGGCAAGGAACGGACGGCGGCGACGCGACCGTCGTCGACGGTCACCTCGCACAACCGGCCGGTCGCCGGGTCGCGGCCCCTTGTCCTCACAGCGTCCTGATCCTCGACCTGAACCCGTCCACGAACCTCGCGTTCGCCTCGTCGCCGCCTGGCGCGTTGCCGCTGCGCCACACCGGCGGCTGCACGCCGCGGCGCAGCAGCTCTTCCACCGTACGGATGAGCAGACAGTTCAGCGTGAACGCGTTCGTGAACGTTGACACCGCGGCGACCCGCTCCGTCATGCCGGGCACTTCCACGACGGCGTCGCCGACCGGCACCTTGCAGTCGACGGCTACGTCGACGAGGTCGTGCAGGTCGTGCCGCTGCGGGTGTCGCGCCGGGTGGTCGAGCGCGGTCTGCTCCGCATGCGCGTGCGAGCTGATGCCGATGAGCCGCACGCCGCGCTCCCGCGCCGTCAGGGCGGCGTCGATCAGCGCGGCGTTGATGCCGTACGCGTTGACGAGCACGAGCAGGTCGCCTTCGCCGAGGTCCCAGTCCTCGACGACGACACGGCCGTACTCCGGCGTCCGCTCGACGGCCATCGACCGCAGCGCACCGTTCGACAACAACGTGCCCTCGTCGAGGATTTGCCGCGAAGTGTATCAAACCGCCGGCGCGGAAGAACACCTCCTGCGCGGCGAGGTTGGAGTGCCCACCTGGCCCGTACACGTGCACCAGCCGGTCTGCGGCAACCTGGTCGGCGATGACCTCGGCCGCGCGCGCGAGCGCGTCCCGCTCCTCGCCTGCGATGCGGGCAAGGAGCGCGTGCACCGTCTCCAGGTACTGGTCGCACAGCTGGTCGGCGTCAGACGTCATCGGGTGCCGCCTCCTCGTCCAGGTACAGCATGCAGTCGGGATGGGTACGCAGCGCCGTGGCCGGGCACTGCGCACCGATCGGGCCGGTGAGAGCCTGCCGCACAGCATGCCGTTTGCCGCGACCTGGCACCATGCAGAACAGCCGGTCCGCCGCGAGCAGTCGCGGGACGGTGAGCGTGACCGCGGCGTGCGGCACCTCGTCGAGCGTGTCGAAGCACTCGTCGGTCACCTGCTGCATCCGGCACTCGTGGTCGAGCTCCACGACCTTCACGTCCAGCGGGTCGGCGAGGTCGGCGACCGGCGGGTCGTTGAACGCGAGGTGCCCGTTGACGCCGATGCCGATGCATACCACGTCGATCGGCGCCTCGGCGAGCAGCTCCGCGTACCGCCGCGCGCAACCGTCCGGGTCGGTGCCTGGCTCGATCAGATGCGCGGCGCGCAGCGGCACGTGGTCGAAGAACGTGTGGCGCAGCCAGTTGCCGAACCGTTCCGGGGCCTCGGGCGACAGCTCGAGGTACTCGTCCATGTGGAACGAGGTGACCCGGGTCCAGTCGATACCCGGCTCGTCGCGCAGTCGCAGCAGCGTCTCCTGCTGGCTTGGCGCAGCGGCGAGCACCATGCGCACCTGCTCCTGGCCGGCGAGCCGCTGCCTGATCTCGGCGGCGACGTCGTGCGCCGCGACCCTGCCGAGCTCGTCCCTGTCGGCGAGCACCCGCACTCGCGGGGACTGCAGGGTGGCTTCCCCCGTCATCGAACCTCCGTCGTCTCGTCGTGCAACATCTGGACGAGCAGCAGCAGTGCCCTCGCCACGTGGAACGGGTCCTTCACCGGCAGCGCCACGGTCTCCGCCAACGGCTCTCCCCTGCGGTTCCTGATCTGCACCCACTCCTGCCCCGGGCCCGCCGGGAAGGTGCCGAACGTGTACGCGCGCAGCCGCTCGTGCCACTCCCACAGGCCAAGCAGGGCGGTGGTGTAGAGCGCTTCGGCGTGCGGCCACCACAGCTTGATGTCCCAGGTACGAATCACCAGGGCCTCGTACCCGTCATCGGTCCTGGCACCGCGCGGCTCGCCACCGTCGCGGTCTGTGTACCTCAGCAGGCCGCCGTGTGTGGTGTCCCAGCCGAGTGTCAGGGCGTGCGCGGCGACGTCGGCCAGGTCCGCCGGTAGCCAGCCGTCGACCAGGTCACCGGCGTGGTGCAGGAACCACAGCGCTTCGAGCACGTGCCCCGGCGTGCGGTGCCTGGTGAGCAGGCCACCGGCCGGTCCTGGCATCTCCACGATGTCGGCGCCGTCGCGGAACGTACGGGCGACCTCGGCCGCCGCGTCGCGCACCACGTCCGCGGACGCTGCGGAGCCGGTGGCGCGGTGCACGTTCTCGCCGACACCGACGAGGATCATCGGCAGTGCGAACGACCGGTGTCCCTGCGGCACCGGGTACGGCTCGGCACGGTAGCTGCCCGCACGGATCCGCTCCGCCGCCGAGGCAAGCACGTCGTCGGCGAGCTCACCCCACGCCGGGTCGCCGAGCCGTGCGACCCCGGCGAAGCCGAGCGCGGCGAACAGGTCGGCGAACACACTCAGGTGCTCACCCGGCGTGCCCTGCCTGTCAGTCACGTACGCGCTGGTGCCGTCGGGCAGCAACGCGTGCCGCATGACGAACTCGGCGGTACGCACCGCCGTGTCGCGGTACGGCTGCGGGTCGACGTCCAGCACACCCTCGTCCGCAGCGCGTGCCACCGCGGTCGCGAGCCACGCCCACCGGCCCTGCGACCAGGTGTACTTGTCCGTCGAGACCAGTCGCTCGCCGGCGTTGTCCCAGCAGGTGAGCACGCCACCATGGTCGGGGTCAGGACCGTTCGCGAGCCACCACGCGAGCACGTCGTCGCACAGGTGCCGCTGGTACGTCTCCCGCAGCGCGCGGAGGTCAGCCACTCGTCGCAGCCTCGACCGGTTCCGGCTTCGCGGCGGCGGCCTCGTCGCTCGACAGGGCGTCCACGATCGCGTCGGAGTCCGCGTCGTGCCACGGCCGCACTGCGCCGAGCACGACGAAGACCACGAGCGCCACGAGGACCGGCCCTGCGACGGAGATGGCCGTCACCATGTCCGGCGCGAGCGCGGCGATCGCACCCTTGAGCACGAAGTTGATGAGCACGAACACCGCCACACCGGCCGCCCAGGACGAGATCGCCGCGCTCGGACCGCACCGGCGGAACACCGGCAGCATGCCGAACAGCATCGGCACCGCGATCGGCCCGACGAGGCCGCCGAACCACAGGATGATCAGGCCGAGCACACCGCCGAAGCTGTCCGCCGTCAACGCGATCACCATGCTCGCCGCGATGAACGTGAACACCGAGACCCGGCCGAGGATCAGCTCGGCACGCGACGTCATCCGCTTCGCACCCTTCCACAGCGCGGGCACGATGTCCCTCGTCACCACCGACGAGATGGCGTTCGCGTCGGACCCCGTCATCGCCATCGTGTGCGAGAAGAGGCCGGCGAGCACGAGTCCGACCAGACCGTCGGGCAGCAGGTCCTGGGTCAGCAACGCGTAGGACTGCTCCGGGTCGTCCAGGTTCGGCAGCAGCAGCGGCGCCGCCCACATCGGGAAGAACATCACCAGCGGCCACACCAGGTAGAGACCCGCGGAGAACAGCGCCGCCCGCTTGGCGGCCGAGCCGGTCGGCGCGGCGATGAAGCGCTGCGCGAGGTTCCAGGTGCCGCCGTTGTACGAGAGCGTGTTGATGATCAGGTAGGCGCCGACGAACAGCACCGTGTACTGGCCGTTGAACGGCGCCGCGTGCCCTTCAGGCAGCCGGTCCCACACCGTCCACAGCGACGAAACGCCGCCGAGCGTGGTGAGCGTCGCGACGAACAGCACGATGCCGGCGACGAGCTGGATGAGGAACTGCCCCAGGTCGGTGAGCGCGTCCGCCCACAGGCCGCCGATGGTCGAGTAGACAAGCGTGACGCCGCCGGTCAGCAGTACGCCCCACACCAACGGCACACCGGCGAACACGTTCAACAGCAACGCGATGGCGGTCCACTTCGCGCCGACGTCGAACACCTTCAGCACCGTCCCGCTCCAGGCGAGCAGCTGCTGCGTCGGCAATCCGTACCTCACCCGCAGGTACTCGAGCGGCGAGATGATGCCGAGCCGCTGCCGCAGCCGCGGCCAGCGGGGCGCGAACAGGAACGACCCGGCGATCATCGCGAACGTGATGCCGATCGCCCACCACACGTAGAGCACGAACCCTTCGGTGTACGCGATCGCCGCGTAGCCGACGAAGACGGCCGAGCTGTACCCGGACATGTGGTGGGAGATCCCGGACAGCCACCACGGCATCTTGCCGCCGGCGGTGAAGAAGTCGCTCGCGTCGCGGATCCGTGCCTTGGCCCACAGCCCGATACCGAGCATGACCAGGAAGTACCCACCGACGACCGACCAGTCGAGTGTGCTCATCTCATCGCTCCCGCACCCGCGAAGGTGGCACCCCGCCTGCTAGCGGCGCGCCGGACTGGAGCCAGAGACTGGTGTGCAACCGGTTGCATGTCAACCACCACTCCCCTGCCGCCAGTTTCGTTGCGGAGGCGGATGTGCACACACTCGGGCGGTCCAGGCGCCTGATCGGCTAACCTCGGCGTGCAACCGCTTGCACCACCGAGGAGCACGATGGGCCGCCCGACGATCTACTCCATCGCGAAGGCGTGCGGGGTCTCCGCGTCCACGGTGTCGCGCGCCTTCAACAAGCCGCACGTGATCAGCGACGCGGTACGTGCGCGCATCCTCGCCGTCGCCGCGGAGATGGACTACCGGCCGAACCCGGCGGCCCGCGGCCTGGTCACCGGACGCACCGACATGCTCGGGTTGTTGGTCCCCGACATCACCAACCCGTTCTTCCCGCCGATCGTGCGCGCCATCCAGCAGACCGCCTGGGAGATCGGCTACTCGGTGCTGCTCGTCCACGCGGACGAGTCGACGGTGGCCGAGCCGCGACTGATGCGCCGGCTCCGCGGTCACGTGGACGGGCTCATCCTCTGCTCGCCGCGAACCCCGCCCAAGGCACTGCGCGAGGCGACCGAGGGCATCCCGACCGTGCTGATCAACCGGGTGCTGCCCGGCCTGCCCGCGGTGGTGTGCGACGACAGCACCGCGTTCGTCGAGGGTGGCCGGCACCTGCAGGAGCTCGGCCACCGTACGGTCGCGCTGCTGCGCGGCCCCGCTGCGTCCTGGGTCGCAGCACAGCGGGCGAACGCCGTACGGGGCTGGGCCGGCGAGTCTGGCACGGAGCTGATCGAGCTCGGCCCGTTCACCGCGTCGTTCGACGGCGGCGTGACGGCGGCGCAGGCCCTGCTCGACACACCCGCGACCGCGGCGTTCGCGTTCGACGACCTGATGGCCTGCGGTCTGCTCGCCGAGCTGGCCAGGCACGGCCTGACCGTCCCCGGCCACACCAGCGTCATCGGCTGCGACGACGTGCTGCTCGCCAGCACGGCGACCCCGAGCCTCACCACGGTCACCGCCATGCCGGAGGAGATCGGCGCGACCACCGTGACACTGCTGCGCCGTGAGATCACCGGCGCAACCCGGGCGGCGAAGGTCGTCAGGTACGACGGTGAGTTCACCGTCCGTGCGTCTACCGGGCCGCCTGCCCCGGCCCGCGTCCGTCGGTGAGGCGGTAGAGCAGCTCGCCGGCCTTGGGGATCACGAGCGTGTCCGGGTCGCCGGTCAGCGCGCCCACGTCGGACAGCGGACGCCACGACAGGTTCACCGCCTCGCACTCCTCGCGGCCGATGCCGGTGGCGAGGGTGACCGCGATCCGGCAGCGTTCCACGCCCGCCGCTGCGTCGTACGTGCCGGCGCCGCGCAGGTGCGTGGAGTGGGCGAGCACACCGCGCGGGACGTCGGCGAACGACGGCAGCTGCGCCAGGAAGTAGTCGCGACAGTGGTAGCCGATGCGACGCAGGTGCTCGTCGTGCGTCACGGAGAACGTGGCGATGTGCGGTGCGACGATGACGACCTCGCCGCCGTCGGCGACGACGGGCTCCACCTTGTACATGCCCTTCGCCGCGGTCCAGATGTCGTCGTACATCGACGGCATGACCGACACCACCCGGTGCACGGGACGGTCGAGGTAGCGCACGTGCACGTGTGCCGACAGCTCGGCTGCCGCGGCCCACGCGTCGTCGCAGCCGCCGACGTAGACACCGTGCACGCCCATGCCCGCGCCGTGGTGGTCCGGCGCGACCACCGTGGCAGCGCACAGCCGGCGCAGTGGGAGGTACGCGGCGGCACGGTCGACGAGCGCGCGAACCGGTGTGGTTCCCGGGGTTCCGATGATCTCCGCGGACGTCAGCAGCGCGCCGAGCCAGTGCGACACGTCGATGACCTCGGGCCCGGAGATGCCGGGGAAGAAGTACTTGTTGCCGCCGGAGAAGCCGACCACCTCGTGCGGGAACACCGGGCCGAGCACGAGCGCTGCGTCGTACTCGGTCACCAGCCGGTTGACCCGGACGGGGACGTCCGCGGCGAGCATGCCGTTCGACAGCGCCGCGAGCTCGTCCGCGGGGATCCTGCCGAGGTCGACGAATGCCGCGGGATCCGCCCACTCGTGGTTGTGGAAGGTCACGTCCGGATAGCGCCCGGCGAGTGCGGACGCGTCGGCGAAACCGAACCTGGCGGCGATCTGGCCGGGCGTCATCGGCTGGTGCGTACCGAGCGCGACGAGGACGTCGACCGTGGCGGCGCGGCCGGCGAGCGTGTCGTGGACGGTGGCGAACAGCTCGCCGAGCGGCACCGACCTGGTGGCGTCCGGCACGACCACGAGGACGCGCTCGCCGTCGAGACCGAGCTTGACGACGCCGTCGGCCAGCGTGTCGAGCACGAGCTCGTCGGCGAGCGGCGCGCTGCGGTCGCCGGCGCCGATCACCGCGCCTCCACGCGCTCGCACGCGTCGGCGACTGCGGCGACCAGATCGGTGTCGTCGGCGAGGTCGGACGCGATGACACCCAGGACACCGCGTGCGGCTGCGTCGGTGGCACCACCGGCGTCGGCTGCCAACTGCGACGCCAACGGGTCGACGACGTCCCCACCGGCACCGCGCAGGTGTGCGAGCCAGGCGCCGACAGCGAACACGGCGCCTGTCGGCAGCCGGCCGGCCGCACGCTCGGCGCGTACGACGGGCAGCACGCGGATCGGCAGCTTCTGCGAGCCGTCCATGGCCACCTGCTGCAGCAGGTGGCGTAGCGCAGGATTCGCGAAGCGCGACAGCAGTGCCTCGGTGTACGTGGCCAGCTCCGCCGCCGGCAGCGGCAGCTGGCCGCTCGCCTCGGCCCACCACCGCTCGACGTGCTCGCGGAGACCGTCCTCGGCCACCGCCTCCGCCATCGTGGCGTGGCCGTGCGCGAGGCCGGCGTACGCGAGCATGCTGTGTGCGCCGTTGAGCAGGTACAGCTTGCGCTGCTCGAACGGTTCGACGTCGGCGACGAACCGCGCGCCTGCCGCCTCCCAGCCCGGCCGACCCGCGGGGAACTCGCCGGCGAGCACCCACTCGGTGAACGGCTCGGTGACCACGGCGGCCTCGTCGACGAGGCCGAGACGCTCGCCGACGGCGTGCTTGTCGGCGTCGATGGTGGCGGGGGTGATCCGGTCGACGGTCGTCGAGACGAACCGGACCGACTCGTCCAGGTAGCTGGCGAGCGCCGGGTCGACCAGGTCGGCGAGCTCACGCATTACGGCATGCACCGTGGGCCCGTTCGCCGGCAGGTTGTCGCACGGCACGACCGCGATCGGTCCCGCGTCGGCGGCCCGCCTTGCCCGCAGGGCGGCGAGCAGCCGCGCCGGCGCCGTGTGCAGTGCGTCGCCACCGCTGCGCATGGTCTCGATGTCCGCGGCTACGGCGTCGTCAGCGACGTCGAGACCGCCGCCGGCGGCGCGCCGGTAGCCGGCCTCGGTGACGGTGAGCGTGACGACGCCGACCTGCGGGTCGGCCAGGTACCTGACCATCTCGTCCACGCGGCTGCCGTCATGCGCGGCGCTGATGCTGGTGACGACCTCGACCTCGTCGCCGTCCGCACCGCGTACGAGCAACCCGTACAAGCCGTTCTGCTCGGTGAGCCGGCGTCCGGCGTCGGGCCGGCGCCCGGTGAACGCCGCGATGCCGGCCTGCTCGGCGCCGGCGAGGTTGGCCCGGTGCGTGTACCAGGCCTGATGGGCCCGGTGGAACGCGCCGAGCCCGAGATGCACGACCCGGACGGGAGCCGGCGGCCCCGCCGCCGGCCAGGACGAACGGCTCAGCCCACGCAGCACGGTCGGTACCTCCTCGGCCGGTCGTACGGAATCCGCGTCGGTGGGTCGAGGCGGCCCGGCCATAGCCTAGACACTCGCCGGAGCACCCATGCCGTCGGCCGGGCGGCGACTAGCCGTGCAGGTCGGCGGCCACCCGGCGCCAGGCGTCCAGTGCGGTGTCGACGTCCGCGGGGGCTACGTCCCTGTGGGTGAGCATGCGCAGCTTGCCGGTCACGGTCGTCACCAGGACCCCCGCGTCGGCGAGCGCGTCGACCCAGTCCGCGAGCGGGCGGGCGGTGGCGGAGATGTCGACGAACACGATGTTCGTGCGCACACCGTCGAGGTCGACGGCGCTGGGCAGGATCTCCGCGACACCAACGGCTAGGCGGCGGGCGTTGGCGTGGTCCTCGTGCAATCGGCCCGGTCCTTCGTCGAGAGCGACCAGGCCGGCGGCGGCGAGCACACCGGCCTGCCGCCAGCCGGCGCCTAGGAGCACCTTGAGCCGGCGTGCCTCGGCGATGAAGTAGGTGTCGCCGACCAGCATCGAGCCGACCGGGGCGCCGAGCCCCTTGGACAGGCAGAACATCATCGCGTCGGCAGCAGCTGCGTAGTCGGCGACGGTCGTGCCGGTGACGGTGCACGCGTTGAAGATCCGCGCGCCGTCCAAGTAGAGCGGCACGTCATCGCCCGCGCACACCTTGGCGATCGCGCGCAGGTCGTCGAGGGCCATCGGCGTGCCACCGCCGACCTGGTGGGTGTTCTCCACGGTCACCAGGTCGACGACGGTCATGCCGTAAGGGTCGGGCACCAGTGCGTCCGCGACCTGCGCCGCCGTGAGCAGCCCGCGCGACGCGCCGCGCACCTTGCGGAACGCGACACCGGAGATGAGCGCCGTCGACGCCATCTCGTGGTCACCGGTGTGCGCCGTCTCCTCGCAGACGACGACGTGCCCGGACCGCGCGTACACGTGCATGGCGATCTGGTTGCACAGCGACCCGGTCGGCAGGAACAGCGCCGCCTGCTTGCCGGTGAGCTCGGCGACCCGTTCCTGCAGCCGAATGACCGTCGGGTCGTCCCCGAACAGGTCGTCCCCCACCTCGGCGTCGGCCATCGCCTGCCGCATCGCCGGTGACGGTCGCGTCACCGTGTCCGACCGCAGGTCCACGTGCCGTCCAGTCACGATCCGAGCTCCTCTTCAGCCGACTTCGGCGACAGTACCGTGACGACGCTGGAGTCGTCGGCCGCACCGAGGCCCGCGCGCTCGCCGAGCAGGTAGAGCTGCTGCGCAGCCGAGGCGAGCGGCAACGGGAGGTGCGCGTCCCTCGCGATGTCGGTGACGATGCCCAGGTCCTTGACGAAGATGTCCAGCCGGGAGCGGACCTCAGCGCCTGCACCGTAGGTCTCGGCCATGCGCGGGCCACGGTCGGCCAGCATGAACGAGGCGGCGGCGCCCTGCGAGAGCACATCCACCACGGTTGCCGGGTCGAGCTCCAGGCTGCGCGCCATCGCCACCGCCTCCGCGGCCGCGGCGATGTGCACCCCGGCGAGCAGCTGGTTGATGGCCTTGAGCGCCTGCCCGTCGCCGGGGCGCGGGCCGACCACCGTGATGTTGGACGCCAGCCGGTCCAACACCGGACGGACCGCGTCGAGCACCGCTGGGTCGCCACCGACGATAGCCAGCAGGTCGCCCGTGTCGGCACGGCCGGGGCCGCCGCTGATCGGCGCGTCCACGAGCACGAGCTCGCGCTCGGCCAGCTCCGCGGCCGTCTGCGTCGCCGCGGCCGGCCCAATGGTGCTGGTGAGTACGACGATGGCGCCCGGACGCAGCTGGCCGGCCGCGCCGTCGGCACCGAACAGCGCGTCCTCGACCTGCGCGTGGTCGCGTACGGCCAGCAGCACGATGTCCGCGTTCGCCGCCGCGGCGGCCGGGGTGTCAGCCGCAGTGACGCCCACGCTCGCGCTGCGCACGCGATCGACGTCGAACACCGTTACGGGGAACGTCTCGGCGAGGCGGCGGGCCATCGGCAGGCCCATCGCGCCGAGCCCGAGCACGGCGATCTTGGTTTGCTCGTCAGCGACAACGTGTTCCGGCATGTTCGTCCTCACGGGGTCGGGGTACCTGGGCCTCGCCCTCAGGCGTCCAGGACGATATCGGTGGTAGGGGTTGCGCAACAGGTGAGGCAGATGCCGTCGTCCACGTCGTCGGTGGCGGTGTGGTGGACGGAGCCTGACCTCAGGGGCACCGCGCAGCTCTCGCACTGCCCGACTCGGCATCCGCTCGGCAGCCGCAGGCCTACGCGCTGGGCGGCGTCGAGGAGGTAGCCGTCCTCGGCGTGCCAGGTCACGGCCTTCCCCGACTTGGCGAACCGCACCTGGTGGCTGCCCGCCACTGCCGGCGGTGCCGCCGCGGAGAACGCCTCGGTGAAGATGTCGAAGCCGGGGACGCCCCGCTCGCGCAGCCCCGTACGCAGGTCGCGCACCATCGCGTCCGGCCCGCACAGGTAGAACCTGGCGCGCTGGTCGAGCAGCTCGGCCGGGATCGACTCGGCAGTGATCCGGCCGTGGTGGTCGTAGTCGCGGCCGAGCACGTCGTCGGCGGCGGGACGGCTGTAGTACGTGACCACCTCGAGGCCGTCCACCTGCGCGGCCAGCTCGGCGAGCCGTCGCGCGAACAGGTGCCGCGCCCCGTTGCGCACGCCGTAGTACAGCGTGACCCGCGTCGGCTTCCCGGCCTCCCGCAACGCCTCGAGGAACGAGAGGAACGGTGTGCTGCCGACGCCACCCGCGACGAGCACCACCGGCAGGTCGGCGTCGACCGGGAGCGTGAAGCGGCCGGTCGGAGCACTCAGGTAGACGGTGTCGCCGACGTCGAGCGTGTCGTGCACATGTCCGGAGAACGCGCCGGCCGCCAACCGCTGGATGGTCACCCGGTACTCGTCGCCGTGCGGCGCGTCGGAGAGGGAGTAGTTGCGCTCCAGCGTGAGATCTCCGGCGTCGGAAGGGAGGCTCACCGTCACGTACTGGCCAGGCCGGTAGGCGGGCAGTCGACCACCGTCGGCAGCCCGCAGTGTCAGCGACAGAGCGTCGACCGCCTCGTCGTCGATGTCGACGACGGTGAACGCGCGTTGGCCGTCCCACCGGCTCTCCTCGTCGGGTGGTACGTCGAGACGCAGTTGGCAGGCGAACGACCGCAGTGGCTCCGAGCCGCTCACCGGGTCGACGTGGTCGGCGGCGATCAGGCCGTTGTAGTTCGAGCCGTCGCGCGACAGCGGGTCGTAGCCCGGCAGGCCGAGGTCGGGCTGCTCCTGCCACCAGCCGTGCTCCGCCATCACCACACCGGGGTGCAGGGTCTCGTCGAGCACCGCCTGGAACCGCGCGGAGCCGTGCCGCGTGGACACGCGCACCCAGTCGCCGTCGGCGACGTTCCTCGCCTCGGCGAGCACGGGGCTCAGCTCTACAGTGGGCTCAGGCGACTTGCGCCGCAGCGACGACACGCCGCGGTGCTGTGAGTGGCAGTATCGGCCGCTCTTCGCGCTACTGAGGACGAGCGGGAACGCGTCGCCAGGCGCGTCCGGTGGCTCGACGTACTCGGGCACCGCCGGGTAGCCGTGCCTGGCGAGCAGCGCCGAGTAGACCTCCACCCGCCCGGTCTCGGTGTCGAACCCGCGCACGGCGCCGTGCTCGTCGACGGCGGCGAACCCGCGTTCGCGCTGCGGCTGCGGGAAGGAGATGCCCTGCGGCGCCGCCCGCAGGTCGTCCACGTCGATGCCGAGCGGTGCGAGCATGTGGTTCCAGCCCGCCTCGATGTCGCCGTCGAAGAACGCGCCGCCCATGCCCAGCCGTTCGGCCAGACCGACGACGATCTCGGCGTCGGAACGCGCGTCGCCGACCGGCGGGATCATCCGCGGTCGGTGCTGTGCCAGCTCGCCGGCCGCCGCACTGATGTCGAAGCCGACGCGCACCGCCTCACGCTCCCACGGGGTGGTCACGGGGAGCACGATGTCCGCGTACTGTGCGCTGGGGTTCAGGTAGAGGTCGGCGTGCACGGCGAACTCGACCCGTTCCAACGCCTGCCGGCTCTGCTGCGGATCCGCGTGCGAGAGCAGCAGGTTCGTCCCGAAGCTCAGCAACGCGCGCACGGGGTACGGGCGGTGCTCGAGGATGGCCAGGCTCAGGTCGTTCACCGTCACCCAGCCGTGCCGCGCCGGTCCGAGCGGACGCTCGTCGAGCCCGAGTGCCAAGGCCTGCTGCTCGGGTGCCAGCTGGTCGAAGCTGGTCAGCGGGTTCACCGGCGGTCTCGCATAGTTGCGGTTCCCGCCGACCGCGTCGTAGGCGCCGGTCAACGCGTACAGCAGCGAGATCGCGCGATCGGTCTGGGTGGCGCCGGTGTGCTGGCCGACGCCTGACCACGAGTAGTACGCGACGCTACCCGCCTCGGCCAGGTCGCGCGCGAGTCCGCGCACCTCCGACCGCGGCACCCAGGTGACCTGCTCGACCCGCTCCGGCGTCCACGGCTCGCACGCGGCGGCGTAGTGGTCGAACGCCGGCCGACACGCCACCGTGCCGTCGTCGGACGAGACCTCCACGGTGCCGCGCAGGCGCAGGGCGTCCGGCCGCACCGAGCCCGGATGGCGCGGGTCGTAGCCGACCGCGCCGAGCGTCTCGTCGTACACGACGAACGCACCGGCGGGATCGCGCAGGAACTCCCCTGTGTCGCAGCGCACCAGGTACGCGGCGTTCGTCCAGCGCCTGAGGAAGTCGTCGTCCTGGCCACCGATGGCGAGCAGCTCCCGTGCCACCCCGAGGGCCAGCGCGGCGTCGGTGCCGGGCCGCACCCGCAACCAGCGGTCCGCGCCGAGCCCCGACCCCGCGTTGCGGGGGTCGACGACCGCGACCCGCGCACCCCGCAGCTTCGCCTCCGCGATCGCCGTCGACTGCGACAGCCACACCCTCGCCGGGTTGTGGCCCCAGAGCAGCACCAGGTCGGTGTGCGCGTAGTCGGGCGTGGCCAGCGCCTGGCCGAACGTGAACGCGTGCGCGAAGTCCTTGTGCCAGTTGCAGATCTCCGTGGCGTACGCGATGTTCGGGCTGCCGTAGAGCCGGATGAACCGCTCCACCCAGTCGATCGAGTCCGACATGGAGGTGCCGCTCGGGCTGGTCAACGCGAACGCGACGGACTCAGGCCCGTCCTCCCTGCCGATCCGGTCGAGCCGGCCGGCGATCTCCGCCAGCGCGGTGTCCCAGTCGACCTCCACCCAGCCAGGATCGGCGGCGCTCTTGGGCGCGGTACGGCGCATCGGCCTGCGCAGCCGTCGCGGACCGTGCGCGATCTCCGGCGCCGCTCGGCCCTTCGGGCACAGCGCACCACCGGTCGGATGCCACGGCGCGGGCTCGACGCCCACCAGCCGGTCGCCTGCGACCTCGTACACCGCACCACAACGGGACCTACACAGCGTGCAGTACCCGTTCCGCTTCTCCACCGGCATCCCGCCTCCGTCCACCAACTCCCGGCCTATCACAACCCGACCATCCCGCGGTAGAACGGACGGATGAGTGAAGCCACGGACACGTACACCCACGGCGCGGTCGAGTTCGCCGACCGGATCACCGCCGACCCGCGTAGCACCTGGCCGGTGGAGGCCGGTCGGTACCGGTTGGTGGCGTCGCTGGCGTGCCCGTGGGCGAGCCGAGCGGTGATCGTGCGCCGGCTGCTCGGCCTGGAGGACGCGCTCGGCCTCGCGGTCGTCGACCCCATCCAGGACGAGCGGAGCTGGCGGTTCACCCTCGACCCCGGCGGCCGCGACCCCGTTCTCGGCATCGGTTTCCTGCACGAGGCGTACGACGCGACCGGCGTCGACTACGTCAACGGCGTCAGCGTGCCGGCAGTCGTCGACGTACCGTCCGGGCGGCTGGTGACGAACGACTTCCACCGCATCACCCTCGACCTGCAGACCGAATGGACGGCACACCACCGCGCCGGCGCACCGGACCTCTGGCCGCAGCCGTTGCGGGACGAGATGGACCAGGTGATGTCGCGGCTCTACCACGAGCTGAACGACGCCGTCTACGGCGCGGGCTTCGGTGCCGGCCAGTCGGCGTACGAAGCGGCGTACGAGAAGGTCTTCGGCTGCCTCGACTGGCTGAGCGACCGCCTGCGCGAGCGGCGATACCTGGTCGGCGACCACATCACGGAGGCGGACGTCCGGCTGTTCACCACCCTCGTCAGGTTCGACCCCGTCTACCACGGCCACTTCAAGTGCAACCGCAACAAGATCGCCGAAGACCCCGTGCTCTGGGCGTACCTGCGTGACCTCTACCAGACCCCCGGTTTCGGCGACACGGTCAACATGACCCACATCAAGCGGCACTACCACGAGGTACTCGACACCATCAACCCGAGCCGCATCGTGCCACGAGGTCCGCAACTCGCCTGGAACGCGCCACACGGTCGTGCAGAGCTCGGCGGCACCCCATTCGGGGGCGGCAGCCCGCCCACGCGACCCAGCGACCTCGCCACCTACCCCGACCTACCGCAGGCCTGACTGGCCGTGCGTCGCTCGCGCACGGGTGGCGCGGGGGTGGCCGCGGGTGTTCGGGAGAAGCGGGGTGCCGGGCTCGCCTGTGGCACACCGGCCAGCTCTTGCAGGGTGGCGCGTGCGGCGAGATGCTCGTCGGCTACCGCCTCGGCGAACGTCAGCACGGGGGTGACGCAGGCATCGGTACCGGCGAAGACGGCGTCCCACTCGGCGCGCGTGCGGGTGGCGAACACCTCGGTGAACCGCTGCCGCAGGACGGGCCAGCCGTCGCGGTCCATCTGCTCCGGAAGTTCTTCTACCACGAGACCGAGGCCGTCGAGCAGCTGCGCGTAGAACTTCGGTTCGAGTGCACCGACAGCGACCCAGCGCCCGTCCGCGCAGGCGTACGTGTCGTAGAACGGCGCTCCCCCGTCGAGCAGGTTCGCTGCCCGGTCGTCGCGCCAGGCGCCGGCGCCGCGGAACGCCCAGACGAGTTGTGCGAGCACGCTGGTGCCGTCGACGATGGCGGCATCGACGACCTGCCCCTGACCGGAGCGCTCCCGCTCCCAGAGCGCGGCCAGGACGCCGGTGACGAGGAACATCGATCCGCCGCCGAAGTCGCCCAAGAGGTTCAGTGGCACTGCCGGTCGCTCGGCGGCGTGCCCGATCGCGTGCAACACGCCGGTACGCGCGATGTAGTTGATGTCGTGCCCGGCCCGTTGCGCCAGCGGCCCGTCCTGTCCCCAACCGGTCATCCGGCCGTACACCAGTCTCGGGTTGTGGGCAAGGCATTCCGCCGGGCCGAGGCCGAGCCGCTCGGTGACTCCCGGACGGTGCCCTTCCAGCAGTACATCGGCCCGCGCTACGAGAGACATCACATGCGCGCGGTCGTCGGCTGTCTTGAGATCCGCGACGACCACGGAGCTTCGCCCGCGCAGCAGGTGGTCCGGGTGCTCACCGGTGGGGTCGGGCCGCTCGACCCGTACGACGTCTGCACCGAGGTCGGCGAGCACCATCGCGGCGTGCGGGCAGGGACCGATCCCCGCCAGCTCGACGACGCGTAGGCCCGCGAGGGGTCCGAACACACTGCCTCCTCCGTCAGCTGGGGCTGCGCAGCTGCACCCGCTGCAGCTTGCCGACCTCGTTGCGGGGCAGGGCGTCCACGTAGTCGAACAGCCGTGGGCTGGCGTGTTTGCCGACGCGGTGAGCTACCTCGGCACGCAGTTGCCGTTCGAGCTCGCCGACGTCGCCGCTGCCGTCGCCGCGCACGACGACAGCACGAACCACGGTGCCGCCGCGGTCGCCGGATCCTGCGACCGCGGCGGCTTCGAGCACGCCCGGGTGTTCGGAGAGCACTCGTTCGACCTCCACCGGACTGACGTTGTATCCGGACGTGATGATCATGTCGTCCTCGCGGCCGAGGAAGCACCATCGTCCGTCGGGCCGGGCGCGTGCGCGGTCGTCGGTGACGAACAGGTCGCCACGCCAGCGCGCCTGCCATTCCGCAGGACGATTCTCGTACCCGTTGCTCAGCTGGTATCTCGGGCTGTGAACCGCGATGAGCCCGCTCTCCCCGGCACCGACGGGGTTTCCTTCACGGTCGACGAGCTCCACGTCGAACCCGGGGACCGGACCGGCGAGGCTGCCAGGTTCGGGCTCCGCGCCGACTGCCGGGTCGGCGAGCACCATGCCGACCTCGCTGAGCCCGTAGCCGTCGCGAATGGCCGGCGCACCCGCCTCCGACCACCGGCTGGTCGTGTCGGCGTCGAGTGGCTCACCGGCCGCTGCCACGCGTCGGAGCTCCGCGGGTGGCCCGTTGCGTAACAGCGGCGCGAGGAGCTTGCGGTACGCGCTGGGCGCCGTGGCGATGCAGCTGACACCCTCCTCGTCCAGCACCTGCCACCATGCGTTCGTGTCGAAGTCGCCGCTGTAGATGACCCGCGGCACACCGAGCGCCATGGGCACGGCGCCCGTTGTGTAGAGGCCGTAAGCCCATCCCGGGTCGGCGGTGTTGAACAACAGGTCCGCCGTCGTCACCGCCAACGAGTACTCCACGAACGGGATCAGCGACAGCAGACCGGAGTGCGGCATCACGCACGACTTCGGCTCCCCCGTGGTGCCACTGGTGAACAGCAGCGTGGCCGCGTCGCTGCCGCTGGTGTACGCCTCCGGCCCGTCGGGTGCGCTGCGCTCCCACTCGGCCCAGAAGCTGTGGTCCCCGGCGATCAAACCGGTCCCGCCCGGCCCGGTCACCGTGACCACCGTCAGATCGCCGGCGTCGAGCTCGGACAGGGCGCCATCGAGGGTGTCCCGCCAGCTGTGGTCGACGACGACCAGCCGGGCATGCGAGGAACGCAGCCGGTATCGCAGGGCGTCGGTGCCGAACCCGCAGAACAGCGGCACGTAGACGAGCCCGCTGCGCCAGGCAGCGAGTGCCACGATCCAGCTCTCCACCTGACGGGACAACAGCCCGGCCACCCGGTCGCCGCGCCTCAGCCCGGCGCGGGCGAACATGCGGGCGGCCTTGGCCGCCGCCTTGTCCAGCTCGTAGTACGTCCACCGCTGGCTGCTGCCGTCCGGATGGCGGACCACCAAGGCGAGCCTGCCACGGTCGGCCGCGTACCGACCGCACACCTCGGTCGCAGTGTTGAGACCCGCTGCGGGATCTCGCGACAAGCTCGCCTCGACCCGCGCCCAGACATCGTCCGCCGGCACCGCCGGCTCGTTCACCGCGGGGCTTCCTTCCCGCCGAGCAGCGCGACGAAGGTGACCAGGCAGCCGAGAACGATGTACGCGGAGATCGCCCACGAGCCGCCGGTGGCCGCCAGCAGGGCCGCGGCGATGAACGGCGCGGTGCCGCCGGTGATCGCGCCACCGACCTGGTAGGTGACCGAAGCTCCCGTGTAGCGCAGGTTGGCCGGGAACAGCTCGGCCAGGTAGCCGGCGACAGCGCTGTAGGTGACGGCGTGGCCGATGGGGATGGCCAGGATCATCGCGACCACGATCAGCCACGGCGTTCCGGTGTCGAACAGCCAGAAGAAGGGGAAGGCGATCGCACCCATGTAGACGGAACCGACCAGCAACACGTTGCGCCGGCCGAACTTGTCGGCCAGCACTGCAGCTGCCGGCAGGGTCACCAAGTCCAGCGTGAACCCTGCGATCACCGCCAGCAGGATCACGTTGCCGGAGATACCCAGCTGCTGCGGCCCGTACGAGAGGACGAACACCGTGACCAGGTAGAACGGGATGAAGGCGGCGGCCTGGGTGCAGGCACCGATCACCAGCGGCCGCTTGGCGCCGCGCAGCACATCGGCCAACGGGAACCTCGACACCGACTTGGCCTCGCGGACGGCACGGAAGTCCGGAGACTCGATGACCTGCAGGCGAATGTAGAGCCCGACGGCCAGCAGGACCGCACTGGCGAGGAACGGCACGCGCCAACCCCACGACAGCATCTGTGCCTCGGGCAGCTGTCCGACGAGGAAGAACGCGCCAGTAGAGAGAATCATGCCCACCGGCACGCCGGCCTGCGGCCAGCTCCCGTAGAAGGCGCGCCGTCCTGGCGGTGCGTGTTCGACCGCCATCAGCACGGCACCACCCCACTCGCCGCCGACCGCGAAGCCCTGCGTCAACCGGGCCAGCACGAGGAGGATCGGCGCGAGGATGCCGACCTGGTCATAAGTGGGCAGCAGCCCGATGGCGACGGTGCCGGCTCCCATCGTCATCAGGGAGAACACCAGCATGTTCTTGCGGCCGATTCGATCACCGAAGTGGCCGAACACGATACCGCCGAACGGGCGCGCTACGAACGCCACGCCGAACGTGGCGAACGCGGCCAACGTCCCGGCGACGGGGCTCAGCGAGGGAAAGAACTTGCCGCTGAACACCAGCGCAGCGGCCGTACCGAAGATGAAGAAGTCGTACCACTCGATCGCGGTACCGATGAAGCTGGCCAACGCGACCTTGACCGGGCTCATGGGCCTGGCGGCGACGTCGGCAGGTGAAGTCAGATTTTCGCTACTCACGGTCGCTCCCAACGGCAGTGGTGGGTAGTCGAATCCTGCACACGAACGCGGCAAACGCGGCTCCTGTGCGCTTGGTCACACAGCAAACCATGCGTCGACTCGATGCACAAGGTTTTGTGTACCGATCGTTCCAATTGCCATCACCGTCCAGCTATGGCTCTCTACCCAGCTTCGTGGACCGACCGGTACAGTCAGGGCATGACGACAATTCCCCGCTGCCAGCAAGGTTCGGCACGTCGGACGGTGCTCGTCACAGGGGGTGCCAGGGGCATCGGCGCGGGCATCACGCGGCAACTCGAGGCCAGAGGGCGCAACGTCGCGTGCGGCTACCGGCGTAGCCGAACGGCAGCGCAGAGACTCGCCGCCGAAGCGCCCGAGCGTGTCCTACCCGTCCATTACGACTCCGGTTCGGCAGCGACGGCGGACGCCGCGGTCGGAGCCGTTCTCGCGCGCTGGGGCCGGCTCGACGCACTGATCCTGAACGCCGGCAGCTGGGACGGCGGCCGGCTCACGGCGATGGACCCGGCTGCCTGGTGGCAGGTCGTCGAGCTCAATCTCAGAGGCGTCGCCGACCTGGTCAGAGCCGCCCTTCCCGTGGTCGCGAGGTCGGCGGATCCGAGTATCGTTCTCGTCTCTTCGGTGGTCGGTGTCATCGGCCACGCCGGTGACACCGCCTACGCCAGCGCGAAAGCCGGGATGATCGGCTTCGCCCGGTCCCTCGCCAAGGAAGCCAGCCGCGACGGCGTACGGGTCAACGTGCTCGCGCCTGGATTCGTCGACACGGACATGACTGCCGCCGTCCCCGCCAAGGCACGCGCACACATCGCGGACGCCTCGCTGCTCGGCCGGTTCGGCACGGTCGACGAGATCGCCAGAGCGGCCGTCTTCCTCGCCGAGGACGCCACGTACTGCACCGGATCGGTGCTGGCCGCCGACGGCGGCTGGTCGTTGTGACCGCGGCCCCACGCTGCTGTGCCAGCAGAAGGAGGACATCGTGACCGCAGGCATGAACGACGCCGAGTACCGGAGGCTGCGCGACCGCATCACCACCGCGATCTGGGACGAGCTCGACCCGCTGGAGCAACAGATCGAGGACTCCGAGCGGATTCCCTACGACATCGTACTCCCCGTGCTCCGCGAGTGCGGCGCGTTCGGACTGCTCGTCCCCCGCGAGTACGGCGGCGCCGGCCTGTCCGTCCGACAGTACCTACCCATCATCGCCGAGTTCGCGAAGATCCAGGGCGGGATCCGGGTCATCGTGCACGTCCACAACTCGTTCGCCCACGCGCTGTCGGAGATCGGGGACGACCAACAGCGGCGCGCGTTGTTGCCCGGTGCCGCGACCGGCGAGCGATCACTGGCCTTCGCCCTCACCGAACCCGACTACGGAACGGGCGCCGACCTCGGCACCACTGCAGAACGCAACGGCACCAGCTACGTCCTCAGCGGCCGCAAGTGGCTGATCACGAACTCCGACATCGCCAGCCACTTCCTGGTCTTCGCCAAGACCGACGCCAGGCAGGTCTCCGCCTTCCTCGTCGAGCGGGAGGCCGCCGGGCTCAGTATCGAGCCGCTGCCCGAGACGATGGGCTGCAAGGGTGGCGAGCACGGGGTCATCACGTTGACCGACGTGACCGTCGCACCGTCCGCACTCGTCGGGGCCGAGGGAGACGGCAACGCACATCTGGAGCGGGCGCTGGAGGTCAGCCGCGTGTTCATCGCTGCCAGCTCGCTCGGCACGTCGGAACGTTGCCTCGACCTCTCGTTGGCGCATGCTCGGCAGCGGGTCACCTTCGGCAAGCCCATCGCTCACCGCCAGGCCGTTCAGCGCTACCTCGCCGAGATGGCGACCGACATCCACGCACTACGCGGGATGTTGGCCGATGCCGCGGAGAAGTGGGATGCCGGCCAACGCATTCCCGCGGAGTCCGCCATGTGCAAACAGTTCGGCCTGGAAGCCGTCGGCCGCGTCACCGATCGGGCTCTACTCGTCCACGGTGGCATAGGCTACACGCGTAAGCACTCCATCGAACGGCTTTACCGCGACGCACGCCTGAACTGGCTCGAAGAGGGCACACCCACCATCCAGTACCTCGTCACCAGCCGGGAGCTTCTCGACGGCTACCGCTTCGCCGACCGCTTCGATCCGACCCAACAACTGACCACGACGTCCTGAGACAGAAGCAAGACCCATGAGCACGACGACCGCCAACGCCAAGCACGGGCGCCGCGAGGTGAACCGCGAGCGCGTCGCCAAGTTGGCCGCCGAACTCTGGGCTCGCAACAGCTATCACGGTACCGGCATCGCGGAACTCTCCGACGCCGTCGGCCTCGGCCGAGGCGCGCTCTACCACTACATCGGGAGTAAGGAGAGTCTCCTCTACCGCATCAGCAAGACCCAGGTCGACCGGATGAACGACCATGCAGAAGAGCTACTCCACGCCGATCTACCCACCGAGGACCTGCTACGCGGAATGGCTCGCGGCCTGATCCGTAACATCGCCAGCCATCGCGCCGAGTGGACCGTGTTCTTCCGCGAGTACACGGCACTGACCGGCGATAAGCGCGATCGGGTCGTCGGCGCGCGCGAGCGCTACGAGGGCTACTGGCGGCAGGCGCTCGACCGCGGTGTCGCCGACGGCACACTCAAGCCGCACCCTCGGCTCCTCATCAAGGGCATCCTCGGCATGCTCAACTACACCTACCTGTGGTTCGACGCCGACGGCGCGGTGAGCCCTGAGGAGCTCGCCGACGACTTCCTCGCCGCCCTTCTCGACGGCATGCGGGGTCCTTCAGCGTCGTCAGCGTGACGACTCGGGTCCGTCAGCCCACCGAGGGGCCCATGCCGAGCGACTGTGGTGTGCTGGCGTCCGGGGACGGTTGGTGCAGGCCCTCGTCGAGGGGGCCGAACTCGGTCATCAGCGCTCTGCTGCCTCCCCACGGAGTCTGCTCCTCGGCGATCAGCGCGTTCGTGGTGAGCAACAGGCCGGCCACCGACGCCCCGTTCTGCAGCGCCGACCTGCTTACGCGCAGCGGGTCGATGATGCCCAGCTCGACCAGGTTGCCGAAGTGCCCGTGCAGGGCATCGAACCCCTCGTCGTCGCCGAGTGGCCTGGTCTGCTCGACGACGTCGGCCGCCGGATGTCCGGCGTTCGCCGCGATCAGGAACGCCGGCTCGCTCAGTGCCTTGCCGACGATCTCGACGCCGTCGGCGAAGTCCCCCTCCACCCCGAGGTCGGCGAGGACCGGCTCCGCGTGCAGCAGCGAGGCACCGCCGCCGGCGACGACTCCCTCTGCCATTGCCGCTCTCGTCGCCGAGAGTGCGTCCTCCACCCGGTGCTGCAGCTCCTTCAGCTCCGCCGGTGTAGCGGCGCCGACCCGGATCACCGCGACCCGGCCGGTCAGCGCGCCGAGCCGTTCGGTGAGCACGTCCTCGTCCACGCCGAACTGCGCGCGGTCGAGCTCGGAGCGCAGCTGTTTGACGCGGAACTCCACGTCGCCGGCCGTCCCCGCTCCGTCGATGATGGTGGTGCTGTTCTCGGTGACACGAACCTGGCGCGCACGCCCGAGGTGCTCGAGGGTCATCGTCTCCATGCTGAACCCGGACTGGCGCGACAGCACAGATCCGCCGACGACCGCGGCGATGTCCTCGAGCTTGTGCAGCCGTCTGTCACCGAACCCGGGCGCGCGCACCGCGACGGCTTGGAAGGTACCGTTGGTGTGGTTGTGCACGAGCATGCTCAGTGCGGTGCCTTCCACCGTCTCGGCGATGAGCACCAGCGGCCTCGGCGCGCGCATGATCTTGTCGAGCACCGGCATCAGCTGCTGCACCTGCGACACCTTCTCGCTGCACAGCAGGATGTACGGGTCGTCGACCACGGACTCCAACCGGCCGGGGTCGGTCACCAGGTACGGCGACAGGTAGCCGTTGTCGAACTCGAAGCCCTCGACGAACTCGACGGACATGCCAATCCGTGGCGACTCCTCGACCGTGACCACGCCGCCCTCACCGACCGCGTGCAGCGCCTTGCCGACCACGGCGCCGACCGCGTCGTCGTCGTTCGCGGAGATGGCCGCGACGCGCGCCAGGTCACGTTCTTCTGTGACGGGATGCGCCACCTTCTCCAGGTGCTCGACGAGCCGGCCGACCGCCATGTCGATGCCGCGTTTGATCAGCACCGGGTTGCCGCCCCTGGTGATCTTCTGCATCCCTTCCCTGATGACCGCCTGCGCGATGACCGTCGCCGTGGTCGTGCCGTCGCCGACCACGTCGTTGGTCTTTATCGCTGCCTCTTTCACCAGTTGCGCGCCCATGTTCTCGAACTGGTCCGGCAGGTGGATCTCGCGAGCGATCGTCACGCCGTCGTTGGTGACGACGGGCGAACCGGTGATCTTCTCGATGATGACGTTGCGCCCCTTCGGGCCCAGCGTCGACTTCACCGTGTCGGCGAGCTTGTCGACGCCCACGAGCAACAGGTCGCGGGCGTCCGATCCGAACCGCAGTTCCTTCGCCATGACTGTGCTCCTCGTGCTCGTCGTTCAGGGGATGAGGATCGCGCGGCCGCGTACCCGGCCCGCGTCCAGATCGGCCAACGCGTCCAGCGCGGCGTCCAACGGGTACGCCCTTGTATGCAGCGTGACCTTGCCCGCCTGGGCAAGGACCATCAGCTCTGCCAGATCGTTGTAGGTACCGACAAGGTTGCCGATCACGTTGCGCTCCGTGGAGATGATGTCGATGGTCGGGACGTCGATGTTGCTGCCGTAGCCGATGACGTAGTGCGAGCCGCCGCGACGCGTCATAGCGAACGCGTCCTGCTGCGCACCCTGCTCCGCGACGAAGTCGAGCACGACCTCGGCGCCGTTGCCTCCGGTCAGGTCGAGCACAGCGTCCACCTGCTTGCCGTCGGCGAGCACCGTGTAGTCCGCGCCGAGTGTGGCGGCCAGTTCGAGCGCGTCCGGGTTGCGGTCGATGGCTACGACGGTCGTCGCGGTCAGTGCGGACAACACCTGGAGGCCGACGTGGCCGAGGCCGCCGACGCCGTTCACCACACACACGGTGCCGGGGAACAGCGACGGCACCGCCTTGCGCACTGCGTGGTACGCGGTAATGCCCGCGTCCGCCAATGCGGCCACGTCAGCCGGCTTTGTGCTCGGGTTCAGCAGGATGCAGGCGCGGGCCGAGGTCAGCAGGTACTCGGCCATGCCGCCGTCGCTGTTGATGCCTGGGAACGTGCTTGCGGCGCAATGCATGTCGTCGCCGGCCCGACAGGCGCGGCACAGGCCGCAGGTCGGCGTCGGATGCAGGATCACCGTGTCGCCGACGGCGACGTTGGTGACGGCGCTGCCCGTCTCGTGCACCCAGCCCGCGTTCTCGTGCCCGATCGTGTACGGCAGGCGCACACCGGACTTCTCCGCCCACTGCTCCTCGATGATGTGCAGGTCGGTACGGCAGACCCCGGCACCGCCGACCTTCACCACGACGTCGAACGGCTCCAGTGCCTTCGGCTCGGGCACGTCCTCGACGACCGGCTGACGGTGGTACTCATGCAGCCGAACGGCCTTCATGTCGTCACCTCGTTCCCGTAGCGAGCCCGCAGCATGCCGATGCACACTCCGGTGTTCGCCTCCTGACTCACCCTGGTCAACCTGGCCCGGCCCAGATACGTACGCAGCTCCGCCGCCTCTACCGCCGCACCTGTCGTGGCGTCGACGAGCAACGGATCGGTGTCCGCCGCAGGCAGTCCGAGCTCGGTCCTGCGTGCGCGCAGGCGGTCGGTGTCCGGGCCGGCGGGAGCGTCACCGAGGGTCAGGTCTGCGAGCCGGGACGGGTCGGTGCCCGCGGCCACCATCGCCCTGGACACCCGGTCGGCCCCTGCCAGCACCGCCTTGCGCAGGAAGTCGGCCCGCAGCTCGTCCAGCTCGCCCGCCGCCTCGTCGGCGAAGGACGCAACGAAGCCGGACCGTGCCGCGACTCCCGCGTTGATCACGTCGGCGGCGAAGTGGTCCACGAGCTGGACGTCCGCGCCCGTCACCTCGGGTACTCCGCGCACCGCGTCGTCGGCATCCGCCACCATCAGGAAGGCGAAGTTCGGCGCGCAGAAGTACGTGGGCAGGCGCAGGCGCACCCGTGCCACACCGGTTTCCGTCACCGTGCAGTGCGCGACGAACCCGAGCTCGGTCACCGGGCGGTCCAGCTCCGGATCGCGCACTGCGGCCAGGGCCGACAGGACGGCGTGCGCAACCGCCGCCCTGTCAGCCTGGGGCCGGACCGCCGAGGTGTTCGTCACTGCCCTGGAACGCCGACCGGCGTCTCCGTCGGTACCGCCTCGGGGCGGAGCTCTGCCGGGATCTCGATGTCGTAGAGGCGCGCGGCGTTCAGACCGAGGATCTTCTTCTTCGCCGTAACACTCAACGGCGAATAGTCGGCGAACTCCTCACTGTCCGGCATCTGCCAGTCCACGAAGCCCTCGACCTGCCAGCGTGGCTCCCAGATGGCGTAGTCCGCGCCGAACACCAGCTTGTCCTCCCCCAGCCAGAACATCAGCTCACCCATGACCTTGGCGAAGAACCGCGGCCTGGCGTGCATCAGCCCACCGACCACGACGGCGAGACCGGCATAGACGTTGGGCTCCTGGGTCGCCATGAAGCAGAAGTCCTCGATCCTCGGCAGACCGACGTGCTCGACGACGAAGTTCAGCTCAGGGAAGTTCGTCGCCGCGAAGTCGATGTCCGACACGTCGAAGGCATCCTTGTCGAGCGGCCAGATCGTCGGACCCTTGTGCACGTGGATGTTCGTCACCCCGAGCGCCTGGCACTTCGCCAGGTAACGGGCGGACTCGTCGCTCTTCAGGCTCCAGCCACGTGAGTCGCCCTTCCACTCCGCCGTGTAGAGCTTGACGCCCTTGCAACCCCAACGCTCGACGTTCTCCTCCAGCACGTCCAGGCCGCGGTCGCCGTCGCGCGGGTCCCACGTGGTGTTCACGACGAACCGGCCGGGGTGCTTCTCGGCCAGTGCGCCATCGACCTCCGTCGTGTTGAACCCGTTCTTGTACCACTGCCTTAGGTTCGTCGGCTGGAAGATGGCGACGTCGACGTGCCCGTCCTCGAAGACGTCCTTCATCATCCTTTCTTCCGAGTACTTCTGGAACTCCTCCAGCGACCAGTGCGTCTCGGGCGGACCGAGACCCTGGTAGGCGTGGAAGCACTCGATCCAGCCCTTCGCGTATTGCTCCTGGCCGGGGATCCAGTTGGCCGGGCTGGCGTCCCAGAAGTGGGTGTGGCCGTCGACCACGAAGTACTTCTCGCCGTCCTTCTCGTACACGGCAACCTCCCTGCTACGAGCGAGCCACGAGATCGAAGTCGAGGAACTCGGCGGCGTCTTCGGGGTTCGCGAACATGATGGTGCGGTCGTCCTGGTGGATCATGCGCCCGTAGTGGGTGGACATGCTCTCCTCGAACTCCGCCGCGTTGAACCAGCCGTCCTCCTCGCCCGCAGCCTCGTCGATCTCGCTGTAGACGACGTCCATCCGGCCCTTGGCGTCGACCCTGATCATCGACGGCAACGGCGTGATGGTGACGTTCTCCTTGCGTCCCATCACCTCGGCGACGATCACGCCGACCTGGTTGTTCATCAGGGTGAAGCCACACTTGTTGGAGGCGGTGTTGTTGCGCTCGAACGGGCTCTCTGCCGTCTTGAAAGTCGTCACTGGGCCAGCTCCTTCGGTGTCTGCAGATCCAGTTCGGACAAGATGCCGACGAAGCGGCTCTTGGCACGGTCGAGGCCGTCCTCGAAGCGCGGTGGCTTCGCGTCCGGCAGTGACCACAGCGACTGCAGCGTCCTCGCCGCGGTGATGCACCGCGGCACCCAGTCCGCCAGCCAGCGCTGCATGATCTTCCTGTTGTGGTCGGCGAACTCCTTGTCGTCGATCAGCAGCCGGAACATCGGCTTCGTGTAGCGCAGGTCGCGTTCCGCGTAGTCGTACTCCTCCGCGCCCACCAGCGTCGGTGTGACGAAGTCCCCGTTCGCCGGTGCCGCCTGCTGGACCATGTTGCTGCGGAACAGCTCCCCGACGAGCGGCTCGAAGACGATGTTCGCGGCGAACACGGCCTCGCACCAGTCCCAGATCGTGGTCAGCTGTTCGGCCGTCTCCCTTACGCCCTGCCAGGCCGGGTCCTCGTTCCAGGTCTCGACGTGCGCCGTACCGTCGAACTCCGAGATCTCCTCGCTGAGGGTCAGGTTGTACAGCGCGAGGTCCTGGGCGGCGCGGATCCTGTGCATGCTGTTCACGGAGATCGCGTTGTTGTGCATGTTCGTCGGAGCTCTGCGGTTGGCGTTGGCGAACAGGTAGAGCCCGAGCCCGTGGTCGACGTGCATCCACGCACCGACGTGGTGCGCGACGAACTGCACCCAGTTCGGGTTCCACTGGTCGAACGCCTTGGCCTGCCGTGCCGCGTCGACGTTCTGGTTGAGCTGACGTACCACGTTGGAGTTGTAGCGGTACAGCGTCAGCTCCCACTCCTCGTTGGGGTCACGGAACTCGTGCCAGCCGAGCGCGGGCCACTCGTACCCCTGGCCACCCGAGCCCGGCGACCGCTTCGGTACCGGCCGGTCGGACCCCCAGGCCTTCAGCTCAGTCCACTCCAGCGGGTACCCGCCCTTGCCGTCGGAGAACCCGTAGAGCCAACCCTGGGCGAGGTAGTGCCTCGGGTCGGGTTGCACTTCGACGGTCACGTCCTCGTAGTGGCTCTGCTTGCGTTTCTGTGCCGTGAAGTAGTTGAACCGGCGGGCGTCCGAGTCGGGGAAGACCTTCGCGCCGGCCTCGGCGTCCGTGAAGACGGGCTTCGGCACACTTCGTTGTGTTGTCGTTGTCATCCGCTTCTTCCTTCGGTGCTAGCTCTCGTCGGCGTCACCGGTGGTGGTGAACTTGTCGTAGAAGATCCGCTTCTCCGCGACCCCGAGCGTGGGCAGCAGAGCCAGCGCGGCTTCCACCATGGGCGGCGGTCCGCACACGTAGGCGTCGGCACCGGAGAGGTCCCCCGTCATCCGCTCCAACACGTCGGTGATCAGCCCGACCTCGCCGTCCCATGCCTCCTCGTTCGCCGGCTCGGACAGGGCGGGGACGTACCGGAAGGCGGGCAGCGTCTCCGCCAGGGTGGCCAGTTCGTCCTCGAAGCACAGGTCCTGCCGGCGCCTGGCGCCGTAGTAGAACGAGGCCGGCCGGTCGATACCGCGTTCCGCCATGGAACGCAGCAGCGACAGGATCGGCGCCATCCCGGCACCCCCGCCGAGGAAGATCAGCTCCGTTTCCGGGTTGTCCCGCAACGTGAACACGCCGAAAGGCCCGGTGATCTCCAACCGGTCGCCGACGGCCAGCTGGGTGTCGAGGAAGTTGGAGAACATGCCGTCCGGGTAGATCTTTATGACGAACTCCAGCAGGCCGGTGTCCGCGCTGGATGTGTTCGCCATGGAGAACGAACGCGTTGCGTCGTGGCCGGGCACGGTGAAGTCCACGTACTGGCCGGGGAAGAACTTCAACGTCGACGGCTCCACGAGGCGCACCACGAGGTGCCTGATGTCGTGCGTCACATTGTCCTTGCTCACGACCTCCACGTCGGCGTGCTGGATGGGCAGGCCGGACTTGATCATCTCCTCGTCGTAGTTGAGCAGCTCGACGACGAGGTCCTCGTACGCGTGCGTCCGGCACAGCAGGGTGTAGCCCTCCTCCTTCTCGAAGTCGGGCAGCGCGAAGGTGGAGTACCGGTCGAGCTCGATGTCGTCACCGTCGAGTACGAACGACTTGCACGACGCGCACTGGCCCTCCTTGCAGCCGTGCATGAGCATCACGCCCTGCTCCGCGGCCGCGCGCAGGATCGTCTGCTCCTCGTCGACCTCGATGTCGATCCCGACCGGTTCGAAGGTCACCTTGTGCTTCTCGCCCATGGTCATCTCTCTACGGTCGGGATCGACGGTCGAACGGTCAGGACTTGGCCGAAGATGGTCGGCCAGCGGGGCCCTGTCGGTTGTAGTCGGCGACGAACGCGTCCCGCTCCGCGTCGGTCATCTGGTTCAGCAGGACGTTGGGGCTCTGCAGCGGCGGGCAGCGGCGCAGGTGGTCCAGCGTCCACATCTTCTTCGGGTCGAGGTCGAGGTGCGGCTGCGCGACCAGCGTCTTGCCGTCGTCACGCACGAACCCCATGTCCGAGACCACGTCCGCCCAGTTCCAGCCGTGGTAGAGCGTCTCCCACTCACGCGAACCGATGAGCTGGCCCATGTTCGGCGTCTGCCGGCCCTGGTACATCGGCCGGAACGCCTCTGCGTCGGTCCACCGGCAGGCCTCGTGGCAGTAGGTACGCCACTGCCCCTGGACCTTGTCGACGACCATGTCCTCCCGCACCAGGCACGGCACCATGCAGGTCCAGCACCTGTGTGGGTAGACGTAGTCGACGTCCTCGAGCGCGATCGGGTTGTGCCCGTTCGGATAGGACAGGCGGTTGTAGTTCTCCCACCACTTGCCGTACTTGTCGTACCAGCCCGGATACTTCTCCTCGAACCACTCGAAGTCCTTGTCCGTCATCGGGTCGATGCGCCAGTAGTTGGCGAGCCACCCGGTGGCGAAGAACTGCGCGACCTCGTGCACGTAGCCCTTGTTCCAGATCTGGTTCCACGACTCCTCGATGAGGTCGTGCGGGATGGTGAGACCGTACTTCTCCAGGGGGACGAGATAGCTGCGGTAGTAGTCGTCGTAGATCCACCGTCGCCACATCTCGGCGTAGCTCTCCCGGTCCTTGCGGCGGTCCTTCGTGCCGTACTCGATGAAGGTGCCGATCGCCGCGTCGACGACCCGGTGGTTGTTCCACCACGCGTAGCGCAGGTCCCGCTCGAGCAGCTGGTGGTTGCCCTCGTCGGACAACGCCATCAGGAGGGTGGCGTAGCCGTTGCTGATGTGCCGGGACTCGTCGGACTGCACGGAGTGGAATACCGTGGGCAGCAGGTAGTCGCCGTTGGCCGCGGCCTCGGCCGGCATGGCGACGAACAGCGTGTTGGTGAACGCGGTCTCCGCGACGATCGTCAGGTAGATGCTCGCGGCAGTGATCGCGTCACCGGTGATGAAGCCCTCCGCGAACTGGCGCCCGATGGTGCCGCAGTAGTCGTTCTGGAAGTTGCGGAGACTGCTGTTGAACCCCGCGGGGTCGATGTAGTTGTTCATGTACAGACGCTTCAGGTTCTGCTGAATCGTCGAGTGTCGGACCTCGTCGATCATCTGGATCGCTTGTCCGTTGTGCAGCTCTGGGTTCGGCACCGTACGGAACAGCAGTGGCATCGCACGTGCCGCCGAGATCTCCGGCAGCGGGATGATGCTCAGGAACAGCTTCTGCCACTCCAGCCATCGCTCCTGGACCTGCCGGAACATGTTGCCGCGGATCGCGCCGTCCTCGGCGCCGTACACCCGGTGGTCCTTCTCCTCCTGCATAGGGAAGTACGACCGCAGGACCTGCTTGAGTGGGTCCTTCTTGCTGGCCTTCTGGAACGTGTAGTCGGTCCCGTAGTGCGACACCGGCTCGTGGTACGCCGGCTCCCAGGACAGTTCTTGAATCTTCTGATGCGCTCTCGCCACGCTTTGGCGGCTCATGATGACTCCTTACCGGCCGGTTCCGGCGACCCGTACCGGTGATTACAACCCGGAACCGACCGTGCATCGGTCTCAATATGAGACAGGTTCGGATGCGCTCACGGCTCGTCGAACATGCTTGCGCGCAGGTCAGCGAGCTAGCGGTCGCGTCTGGCACGCGCGGCCTGCGCGCCGGCCTCGACGGTCGGCTGGACCCCCAGTGCGCGCAGCAGGGCCGCGGCGGGTTCGCCGGGATCGCCCGGGTCGCCGAGGGTCGGATGGCGCCCGTGCGCCACCAGGTGGTGGAACACGAGGTTGACGATGGTCCACGGGTTGTACGTCTCCGCTGACGGTTCCTCGGTCACCATCGGAGCTCCTCACGGCTCGAGGTGTTACTAACCATCAGACGGCCGTCACGGTCCGCCGGGTGTCTCAATCTGAGACACCCGGCTGCCGTCACCGCTATAGGCTGGTGTCGAGGACGACCGGTGTCCGCAGGCCGAGCTGTCCTCCGTCGGGGGTGGGAGGCCCTATGAACGACGCTTCGTTGGTCCGCGGTGACGACCCTGACCTCGCTCGGAACCGCATCCGGTTCCTCACCTCGGAACGCGTCGAGCAGGGCACGGTGCGTGACACGATCGTCGCCTCCTGGCAGCGGTCACGCGAGTTCCAGGTGCCGGCCGACCGGATCGAGCTGCCGTACGTACCCGACCAGGACCTGGAGACTCCCCTGGTTCGCGCCGCCGGCCCGGTGCTGACGAGGCTCGGCGACACGCTGGGCGGTCAGTCGATCAGCCTGATCCTCACCGACCAGACGGGGCTGGTGCTGAGCCGGCAGAGCGGCGACCCAGACCTCAACCGACATCTCGAGAGCGTCGAGCTGGCACCCGGCTTCAGCTACGGCGAACGATTCGTCGGCACCAACGGCATCGGCACCGCACTCGAGGAGGGGCGGCCGACCCACGTGTTCGGCCACGAGCACTACGCGGAGAACCTGGAGAACCTCGCCTGCGCGGGTGCGCCCATTCGGCATCCGATCACCGGCAAGACGCTCGGCGCGGTCGACTTCACCTGCTGGCGGAAGGACGCCGGGGAGCTGCTCGTGGTGCTGGCGAGGACGGCGGCCGAACAGATCCGGCAGGGCCTGTTGGCCCACACCCACGACCACGAGCTCGCCCTGTTCGAGGGGTACCTGCGGGCATGCCAGCGCAGCACCGGAGCCGTGATCGCGTTCAGCGACGACCTCGTGATGATGAACGACCGGGCACGAAAGCTGCTCGACGCCGCCGACCAGGCCGTCGTGCTCTCCCACGCGGAGCAGGCGTTGACCACGGGTGACAGTACGACGACCCGCGTCTCGCTGCCCACCGGCGGCAAGGCCCGGCTGCACTGTCGCCAGCTGCACAGCGACCGATCCGACCGGCTGCACGGTGGCGTCTTGCACGTCGACCTGATCGACGCGGACGACGTGCCTTCGGGCGCCGTGGTCGGCGGCTCGCCACCGATGTTCCTCCCCGGCGTGGTCGGGTCGACGCCGCTGTGGCTGCGGTGCTGCCGTGACGTCGACGCTGCGTACGCCCGGGGCGAATGGGTGATCCTGGCCGGCGAGCACGGCACCGGCCGCTACACGTTGGCCCGTTGCGCGCAGCAGCGACACCAGCCGACAGGGCGGCTACGGGCCGTGGACGCCGACGAGGGCGACGGCGACTGGGCGTTGCGGCTGCAGCAGGAGCTGGTCGATGACCCGGTGGACGCCTTCGTCATCAGGAACGCGGACCGGCTGTCGGGCGACCGGCTCGACGCCGTCACCACGGTCCTCGAACAGATGGTCAACGGGCACGGCGAGCACGCACCCTGGGTGGCCCTGACGCTCTCCAAGGAGGCCACGACGGACACCCGGCTGGCCGGCCTCCTCGCGCTCTTCCCCTGGACCGTCCACGTCCCGCCGCTGCGCCAGCGCTCCGAGGATCTCCGCGAGCTCGTACCGCTGCTGCTCAGCAAGCTCGGCTACGGCGGCCGGTTGACGTACTCCCCGGCCGCCATGCACCTGCTGATGCGCGCGAGCTGGCCGGGGAACGTCGCGCAGCTCTACGACCTGCTCAAGGACGTCGCGCGACGCCGGCGTGCCGGCACCATCCGCCCGACCGACCTCCCGGCCGAGTACCGAGTGTTGAACAAACGTCCACTCAACCGGCTGGAGTCCGCAGAACGCGACGCGATCGTCCAGAGCCTCGACGACGCCGAAGGCAACAAGCTCCGCGCCGCCACGCTGCTCGGCATATCCAGGGCCACCCTGTACCGCAAGATCCACGAGTACGACATCGTCCTCCCAAGTCGCTGACACCACCGCGCGCCCTCGGCACCTCGGTGGTGCTTGCGCCGACGAAGCTCCGTACCCCGGTAACGAGGACGTTGGCAGGTTGTCAGCGTGAGCAGCACGCCGACGACGAGGACCGCGCACTGGGTTCAACGGCACCCGGTGGTCAGCTTCGTCGTCCTCGCCTACGGCATCTCGTGGACCCTCTGGACGGTCGCGGCAGTGGGCGGAGGCGACGTCCCCTTCCTCTTCGGCGCGCTTGGGCCGGCGGTTGCCGCCGGCGTCGTGACCCGCCTGCGGGGAGATCGGCTGGTCGACTGGCTGCGTCCGACGTGGCGCCCTGCGAGTGGCACCAGGCTGGTGGCTCTACGCCCTGGGCCCGCCGGGGTGCTCCAGGTGCTCGGCGAGCCGGTCGACTGGAATCTCGCCGTCGAGCGCCTGCCGCGGTACGCCGGCACATCCTCTTCGTGCTCGTGCTCGGCGGGGCGCTGGAGGACCCGGGCTGGCGAGGCTTCGGGCTGCCGATGCTGCAACAGCGGTACTCACCGGTCGTCGCGACCCTCATCATCGGCCTTGCCTGGGGAGTCTGGCACGTGCCGATCTACGGCCCGGCCGGCTTCGTCGTCCCGATGGTCCTGGCCTTCCCCTACACCCTGCTGTGGAACCGGACCAGGAGCGTCGGTCTGTGCATCCTCATGCACGCAAGCTTCACACCGGCGCAGGATTACCTGATCCTCCTTGCCAGAGAGCGGGCGTACACCACGGCCTTGGACACGCCGGACTGGGCCATCCTCGGCGTCTACCTGGTGACTGCCCTGGCCCTCGTCGTGGGCACGAAAGGCCGGTTGGGACACCCGTGACCGGCACGATACGCGGCGACCGGTGGCTGGATGGTGCATTGATCGCGCTGGGTGCGGTCATCGCAGCAAGCTCGGTGCTCGGCCCGCTGGTCACCGGCGTGATCCGGTACCACACCTCGGCGACCGAGGCTGAATCAGCTCGTCGGAGGTGACGCAGCCGCGGTCGCGGTCGGGGCGCACGCTCGACGTCGACGGTTTGGCGCCCGCCTCCAGGCTGGTCGACAGGCTCGCTGCCGGGACGCTGCTCGCGGTGGCAGCGTTCCTCGTCGTCGGCCTGCACCTCGGCTCGTACCTGGACGCGCTGCGGAGCGAACCCACGCGGGTCGAATACGTATCCAGCCCCAGCGCGTTCTGGATCGTCAAGCACCGGCCAGGTCCTCGGTGAGCCCAGTCACAGACGGGGCGACAGCCGCGGGAGACGCTCGTAGTCGTGACAGTGCAGTGATGTGCCATGGCTACCCACGTAGGCCCGGCCGTCGACCTCCCGGTACCGGAGCGTACGGCAGCTCGACGGTGGTGGGAGGCGCTGCGATATGCAGCGCATGGCTGGCGAGCCAGGTGCGCAGCCCGGCCCCGGTACGCCGGTTGGCGGAGCTCGCGCCGGGTGAGCGGGTGCTGACCTACGCCTGCGATGTCGACGAGGCGTCCGTCGTCGCCACCGACGCTGCGCTGCATCGCCTCACCGGCCCGGACGGCGCCGCGGGCTGGTCGCGCTGGGGTTGGGAGCAGGTCGCCCGGGTCGACTGGGACGACCGCCACGGTGCACTCACCGTTGTCGGGCTGCTGCCGTGGCTGCCCCGCCGTACTGTGCTGCGTTTCACCGACCGGGTACCGCTGGTCGACCTGGCGGTCGAGCGGGTGGCCTGGACCCGGCAGCTGGCTACCCGGCTGATACTCACCGACGGTGTCGTCGACGTCGTGGTACGCCGGCAGCCGGGCTCCGACCGGCTCTACTGGATCGTGCAGCCGGACGGGACCGTCGACACCGACGACCCGAAGGTACGGGCGGAGCTGCACGACGAGCTGACCCGGCTGCGCCTCGACGCCGGCCTTTGACGCAGGGATGTGTGCTCGATCACTGACGGGTGCTCCGGGCGGTCCTAGGCTTGGCACCCAGGTGCGTCGATTGGGGCAGCCATGGACTTCGAGGACTTCCGCACGTCGTTCTACTACGGTGAGCACGCCGACATGCAGTTCAAGTTCCTCAAGTCGATGTCGGACGAGCTGGCGGCGGATGCTATCGCGGAGATCCTGCAGCGACTCGGGGAAGCCTTCGACACCGGTGACTACGCGCCCGTCAGGGAAGCCGTCTACGCCGCGCAGGTCGCCGCGTACGAGAAGGACGACGGGCCGACGGTGGAGGACGCGCCCTTCACCGTCGTGGACGGCGATCTTGCCGACCTGCGGCTCGCGTTGATCACCGCCGGCGGTGTCTTCCGGGTCGGCGACGACCCGATGGGTCCTGATGGTCCGACCCAGGCGGAGTCGCTGGCCCTCATCAAGCAGTTCCTGCGCGGATCGCCGACATTGTCGGAGATCCCCCGCGACACGCCGGACGCCCAGCTGACCGCGCGGCATCCCGGCTACGACGCCCTGACCGCGCAGCGCGACCCCGGCACCGTCTTTCCGCTGGCCGTCCTGCGCGACCTCGAGGCCGAGGGTCGGGTGCAGCTCGCGGACACCCACTTCGCGTTCACCGGTGCCACCTCGCAGGTCCGGCTGCGGGAGCAGACGGCCCCCGCCTGGGCGGAGCGGCTCGTCGCCGACGAGGTCGACGTGTGCCTGCTCGTCGGCACGTGACCGGTCTGTCACGAGTCGGTCGGGCTCGTCGCGAGGGCACTCGAGGCCGCAGGTATCGCCACCGTGTCGGTGTACGTACGCGCGTTCCGGCACACCGCAGGACGCCTGCGGGTTCCCCGCGTGCTCGTCACCCCGCACCTGATGGGCCGCACGATCGGTCCGGTCGGGGACACGAAGCGGCATCGGCAGGTCGTGGAGACCGCTCTGCAGCTGCTGCGCTCCGCGGAGGCGCCGGAAACCCGCTGGGACCTGTAATGCCGCGTTAGGTTGGACGACCGAGTGTTGTCAGAGGCGACGGGCACCATGAGCTCATGGCCCGCCAACGGTTGAGGTGGTCCGCATGACGACCGCCGAGCTGCTGCACACCTACGCCGACGTGCACGGCTACGTGAAGCGCATCTGCTTCAAGACCGGTCCCCCGACGTACGTCGGCGCCGAGTTGGAATGGCTCGTCGCCGATCTGGCGCAACCGCACCGACCGGTTCCGCTCGACCAGCTCAGGACACTCCTCGCAGATCACGCACCGCCACCGGCGGGCAGCACAATCACCTTCGAACCCGGCGGGCAGCTGGAGCTCAGTTCGCCGCCCACGGTAGGCCTCACCGCCTGTTGGCAGGCTCTCGCCGCCGACGTCTCGCACATCGCCGGACAGCTCCGGCCACTCGGCCTCACCCTCCTCCCCACCGCGATAGACCCGCACCGCACGCCGCGGCGGCAGCTGCGTGCGCCCCGCTACGACGCCATGGAGGCGTACTACGACCGGCTGGGCAGCACCGGCCGGCTGATGATGTGCAGCACTGCGGCGGTGCAGGTCAACCTGGACGCCGGAAGCGACGCTGCCGACGTGCGACGGCGGTGGCGGCTGCTGAACGCCGTCGGCCCGGTCTTCGTCGCGGCGTTCGCCAACTCACCGGTACATGCGGGCCGGCACACCGGGTGGAAGTCCGCCAGGCAGGCGGTCTGGCAGCGGCTCGACCCGCCGCGGACCTCCGCGCCCGTGCCGGGCGCCGACCCCGTCGTGGGCTGGGCGGAGTACGCGCTCGACGCGCCGGTGATGGTGCGCAGGCGGCCTGGCGCCTGGCGCTGCGAGCCTGAGCTCACCTTCAGGCAGTGGCTCGACAGCCGCGCACCGCCGACCACGGACGACCTGGCGTACCACCTGACCACCCTGTTCCCGCCGGTACGGCCACGAGGTTGGTTCGAGGTGCGCTACGTGGACGCACAGTCGCAGACCTGGTGGCCGGTACCGATCGCCGTGCTCACCGCCCTCGTCGACGACCCGAGGGCCGGCGACCTGGCCATGGCCGCGGCGGAGCCGGTGGCGGGCGCCTGGCAGGTCGCCGCACGCCGCGGGCTAGCCGACCCCCGACTCGCGCGCGCCGCCGCCGACTGCTTCGACGCCGCACTTGGCGCACTGTCCGCTGGGCGCGTGCATCCGCAGCTGCTCACCCTCGTCGACCGCTACCTGCACACCTACGTACGCCACGGGCGCTGCCCGGCCGACGACGTGACCACACGGGCCCAACCACTCGAGGAGGCACGGTGACAGAAGAACACGCACTCAAGACGATGGTCGCGGACGAGCTGGAACGGGTGCGGCAGCGCAGTCTCGGCCTCACCACGGAGGTGCTTGACGACGGTGAGCTGGTGGCACAGCACTCCCGGCTGATGTCGCCGCTGGTGTGGGATCTCGCGCACGTCGGCAACTACGAGGAGCTGTGGTTGCTCCGCGCCGCCGCGGGGATCGAACCCATGCGCCCTGAGATCGACGACATCTACGACGCGTTCGAGCATCCCCGCACCGAACGCCCCACGCTGCCGCTGCTCTCGCCGCGGGAGGCCGGTGACTACATCGGCCTGGTACGCCGCAAGGTGCTCGACTCGCTCGACACCGTACGGCTCACCCAGGAGAGCTCGCTGCTCGACGGCGGCTTCGTCTACCGGATGGTGGTGCAGCACGAGCACCAGCACGACGAGACGATGCTCGCCACCCACCAGCTGCGGCGCGGTCAGCCGGCGCTGCCGAGCACCGACGACCTGCCGGCGCCGCGCACGGCCCAACCCGCAGCGGAGGTGCTGGTCGAGGGTGGGCCGTTCACCATGGGCACCTCGACCGACGCGTGGGCGTACGACAACGAGCGCCCCGCACACACCGTCGACCTACCCGCGTTCTGGCTCGACACCACTCCGGTGAGCAACGAGGCGTACCGGCACTTCGTCGAGGACGGCGGTTACGACGATCGCCGCTGGTGGACCGAGCTGGGCTGGGACTGGCGCTGCCGTTCCGGCAAGCGGACACCGGCGTTCTGGGTGCACGAGGGTGGGCAGCTGCTGCGCCGCAGGTTCGGCCGCCCCGAGCCGCTGCCGATGGACGAACCGGTACAGCACGTCTGCTGGTACGAGGCGGACGCCTACGCGCGATGGGCCGGCAAGCGGCTGCCCACGGAGACGGAATGGGAGAAGGCCGCGTCGTGGGACCAGCACACCGGCACCAAGCGCAGGTTCCCGTGGGGCGACCAGCCCGGCACCGACGACACGGTCAACCTCGGCCAGCGCCGCTACCGGCCGACGCCGGCGGGTTCCTTCCCGCTCGGCGCCTCGCCCTACGGTGCACACCAGATGCTCGGCGACGTGTGGGAGTGGACGTCCACCGAGTTCACCGGCCACCCCGGCTTCTGCGTGTTCCCCTACCAGGAGTACTCGGAGGTCTTCTTCGACGGCGGTTACAAGGTGCTGCGCGGCGGTTCCTGGGCGACCGACCCGACCGCGTGCCGCGCGACCTTCCGCAACTGGGACCTGCCGATCCGGCGGCAGATCTTCGCCGGCTTCCGCTGCGCACGAGACGCTTGATCGGAGCTCACGCATGTGCCGCCATTTCGCCTACCTGGGCCCACGAGCGCCGCTGCAACAACTGGTGTTCGACGCACCGCACTCGCTCGCGATGCAGTCGTACGCGCCGCGCCGGCAAGGACACGGCACCGTCAACGTGGACGGCTTCGGCGCCGGCTGGTACGTCGACGGACACCGCCGACCGGTCAGATACCGGCGCGCACAACCGATCTGGAGCGACCAGTCGTTCGCGAGCCTCGCCCCGACCGTCGAGTCCGGCTGTGTGCTCGCGGCCGTGCGATCGGCCACGCCCGGCTACCCGGCCGACGAGTCGTGCGCGGCACCGTTCACGCACGAGGGTTGGCTGTTCAGCCACAACGGCTGTGTCTTCGACTCGCAGGCGTTGCGCAAGACGCTCCAGGACCGGGTGAGCTGGGTGCCCGACGCGCTGGCCGCAGTCGACTCCGCGTTCATGTTCGGCCTCGCCGTCACGCACTGGTCCGGCGGGGCGTCGCTCGGCGCGGGGCTGGCAAGCACCGTCACCGACGTCGCTGCCGCAGCCGACGGGCGGCTCACCACGCTGGCCACCGACGGCTCCCTGCTCGCCGGCACCACCTGGGGCGAGCCGCTCTACGTACGGCGGACGACCGACGCGGTCGTGCTCGCCGCCGAGCCCGACGACGACGGAGCCGACTGGGAGGAGGTGCCCGACCGCACACTCGTCGAAGCCGACCGCACCGGCGTGCACCTGACGTCCTTGTAGAAGGGATCCCATGAACGACTCCACGGCGACCGTGACCGTAAGCCGCTACCTCACCGACGAGCACAGCACGGCGGCACTCGCCGACGACGTCAGGTCGGGACTCACCGGCCGGCCGAAAGTGCTGCCGCCGAAACACTTCTACGACGCGCGCGGCAGCGAGCTCTTCGAATACATCACCCGACTCCCCGAGTACTACCCGACCCGCGCGGAGCGCACCATCCTCGAGGAGCACGCGGTGGAGATCGCGCGGCTGTCCGCGGCCGACACGGTCGTCGAGCTGGGCTCCGGGTCGTCGGCGAAGACCCGGCTGCTGCTCGACGGCCTGCGATCGGCGGACGGCCTGCGCCGCTACATCCCTGTGGACGTCAGCGAGAGTGCTCTCGTCGACGCGGTCCGCGCACTGCACGGCGAGTACCCGGAGCTCACCATGCACGGGGTGGTCGCGGACTTCGCGCAACAGCTGCACCTGCTGCCGCGCGAGGGTAATCGGCTGCTGGCGTTCCTCGGCGGCACGATCGGCAACCTCACCCCGGCCGAACGTGCGGACTTCCTCCGCCAGACCCGCGCACACCTGGCACCGGGCGAGACCCTGCTACTCGGCACCGACCTGGTGAAGGACACGACGCGGTTGCTCGCGGCGTACGACGACGCTGCCGGGGTCACCGCGCAGTTCAACAAGAACGTGCTGCACGTGATCAACCGCGAGCTGGACGGCCACTTCGACCCCGAGACGTTCACCCACGTCGCCGCCTGGGACGAGGAGCTCGAGCAGGTCGAGATGCGGCTGCGGTCCACCACCGACCAGACCGTGCCGATCGACGATCTCGACCTCGTTGTGCCGTTCGCCGCCGGCGAGGAGATGCGCACGGAGATCTCCGCCAAGTTCCGCAAGGAACGCGTCGCCGCCGAGTTGCGGTCCGCCGGCATGACCCTCGCACAGTGGTGGACCGACCCCGCAGGCGACTTCGCCGTGTCGCTGTCGGTCGCCACCTAGCCGAAGAGCGTCTGGCCCCAGTACTCCCCGTCGCGCCTGACACCGGGTGGGCAGGCGAAGATGCCGCTGCTCGTGTGGCGGATGTACTCGTTCAGCAGGTCGACGGACAGGCTGCGCTGTACGGGGATGAACCCGTCGGCAGGGTCGCGCTGGTAGGCGATGAAGAACAGTCCCGCGTCGAGGCGGCCGAGCTGATCCGAGCCGTCGATGAAGTTGTAGCCGCGGCGCAGGATGCGCGCACCGCCGTTGCGGGGCGAGCCCACCATCCCGGACGTGCGCCACGTCCGGGATGGTGGGCTCGCCGTCGCCGTTCTTCGCGTCGAAGTCCAGTGCGTCGAACTCGGTGTCGCCGGTCAGTGGTGCGCCCGTGCCCTTGGCCCGGCCGATGATCGTCTCCTGCTCGTCGAGCGGCGCGCGGTCCCAGGTCTCGATCATCATCCGGATCCTGCGGGTCACCAGGTAGCTGCCGCCGGCGAGCCACTCCTGGTCGTCGCCCGGCCGGACCCACAGGTGCTCGCGCAGTAGGTCGGCGTCCTCGAGCTTGAGGTTGTTCGTGCCGTCCTTGAAGCCGATCAGGTTACGTAGCGTCTGCTGCTCGCGGCTGGTCGACGAGGTCCGCCCGAAGCCCAGCTGTGACCACCGTACGGCGACCGCGCCGAACCCGATGCGCGCGAGGTTGCGGATCGCGTGCACGGCGACCTGCGGGTCGTTGGCACAGGCCTGGATCGCGATGTCGCCGCCGCAGATCGCCGGGTCGATCTCGTCGCCGACGAACCGCGGCAGGTCCTGCAGGGCGCTCGGCCTGCGGTCCGCGATGCCGAACCGGTCCCCGTCCTCCGGGTCGCGGAACAGCGTGGGGCCGAACCCGATGGTGACGGTCAGCTGGCTGGGTGGCAGGCCGAGTGCCTCGCCGGTGTCGTCGGGCGGGGCCTGCGGGAGTCCACCCACCGCCCCGCGCGGCCCGGCAGGCCGGCCCCCGGTCATCCGCTCCGCCGCCCTGGTCCACTCCTTCAGCAGCTCGACCAGCTCGTCGCGGCTGTCGGTGAGCACGTCGAACGCGACGAAGTGCAGCCGGTCCTGGGCAGGCGTGGTGATCCCCGCCTGGTGGCGACCCCGGAACGGTACGGCCCGGTCCAACCGGTCGCTCGCCGCGGTGTGCTCGGCTTCCGCGAGGTCGTGGGCCACCGCGCCGACGGCGGCCGCCCCCACGACCCCCGTGCCGGCGAACCCGAGCAGTCGGCGGCGCGACACCCGGCCGCGCTTCGTATCGGCCGAGCGCTCGCCGTCGGCCGGCTGCCCACTCATGGTCGCCCCGCTTACTTCGCGATCGCTACCGCGACCTGGCTCACCGACTCGCTCAGCGCGTTGATCGCGTTCGACATCTCCTTCAGCTCGGCGCGAGTGAGCTCGGTGTGCAGCTCGTACCCGTCGCCGGCACGGTGCTCGGCGAGGGTCTTCTCGACCTTGGCGAACTGCCTGTCGAGCTTGGTGAGCAGTTCCGGGTCACGTTCCTTCAGCGCCGGGCGCAGCGCGTCGATGGCCGCCTCCGAGCCCTCTACGTTCGCGGCGAAGTCCCACAGGTCCGTGTGTGAGTAACGGTCCTCCTCGCCGGTGATCTTCGTGGTGGCCACCTCGTCGAGCAGCGCCTTCGACCCGTTCGCGAGCTGGAGCGGCTGCAGCTCCTCGTTCTTCGCGCGCTTCACGATCGTGCGTACGTCCGCGAGCAGCTGGTCGACGACGGGACCGGACGAGGAGATGTCCTTCGTCTTCCAGAGATCCTTCTCCAGCTTGTGGAAGCCGGTGAACTTCGTACCGGGCTCGACGTCGTTCGCGCGCGCGTCGATCTTCGGGTCGAGGTCACCGAAGATCTCGGCCACCGGCTCGATCCGCTCCCAGTGCGTACGGGCCCTCGGGTACAGCCGCTTCGCCTGCTCGGCCTTCCCTGCCTTGACCAACCGGACGAACTTCTCCGTCGCGCCGACCAGCTCGTCCGCCTCCGTCGCGATGTACTTCTCGTACTCGGTAGTCGCCTCGACGAGCTTCGGGTCGGTCTTCGCCTTCGCCTTGCCCGTCACCTTTATGTCACTGCGAATGCCGTACCCCTTCATGCCTGGCTTGCACGCGCCCTCGTAGTCACCGCTGGTGAGCTCGACGGTGAGGTCGCGCGTGGTGCCGGGCGCGATGTTCTCCACCTCGCTGACCACCTTGTTGCCCGAGTAGACGTAGAACTCGGTGACCTCCTCGCCGTCGTTCGTCACGGCGAACGTGTGCGTGCCCGCCTTCAGGTCGGTGTCGGCGATGTCGCACGAGTCGTCGGTCGCGGAGACCGCGATCTTCCTGTCGTCCCCGTTGCCGTCGGACGACGAGCAGCTGGCGAGGGCGAGCAGCCCCACGGCGACGGCTGCGATCAGGCGGTGCGAGCGCATGGGTCTCCCGTTCGCTGGTGGTAGTTGGTCTAGGACTGGGCCGGCGTCTCGACCTGGCCGCCGTCGGTGCGTGCGGGGCTGCCGGCGGCCCGGCGGGGCCAGAGGAACAGCAGCAGCACCGGGACCAGGTACGCCAGGTACCCGATCACCTCCAGCCACGACGGCGCCGCGACGAAGTTGAACATCCCGGTGATCAACGAGCCGTACCAGGACTGCTCGTCGTAGTACGCGGAGACGTCGAACGCGACGGCGTTCATGCCGCCGAGCACCCCGGCTTCCTGGAAGTCGTGAATGCCGTACCGCAGGATCCCTGCGGCGACGAAGATCAGCAGCACGCCGGTCCAGGTGAAGAAGTGCCCGAGGTTGACCCGCAGTGCGCCCAGGTAGAGCAGGACCCCGAGGCCGATCGCGGTCGCCACGCCAAGCGCCAGCCCGGCAAGCGGAGCGGGCGAGTTGCCGGCTCCCTGGGCCGCGCCGAGGAACAGCACCGCCGTCTCCAGGCCCTCGCGTGCGACGGCAACGAAGCCGACCACCGCCACCGCGACCGGGCCGATCGCGACGGCCTCGTCGAGCTTGGCCTGCAGCTCGTTCTTTATGGTGCGGGCCGCCCGGCGCATCCAGAAGATCATCCACGTCACGAACGCCACCGCGACCAGCGAGATGATCGCCTCGAACAGCTCCTGCTGTCGGAACGTGTCGAGGTTGGCCCAGACGTACGTGAGCCCGGCCGCCACCAGCAAGCTGGCCAGGACCGCCACTGCCACGCCGACCCAGACCAGGCGCAACAGGTGCCGGCGGCCCGACTTCACGAGGAAGGCCACGAGGATGGTCACCACGAGCGTCGCTTCCAGGCCCTCGCGTAGACCGATGAGATAGCTGGCGAACACGGTGAACTCCCGGCGTGGGCGGCGAGATTGCTCGAGCGAGGTGTTTAGGTTAGGCAAACCTTAGCCACGACACAAGAGGGTTGCGCCGCCCGATGCGGACCGCGCCGGCCGAGCCGGCGACACAGTGCGTGCAGCCGTCTACCGTCCGCGCAAATGCCCGGAATGTACCTGTCTACGGCAGTGCCTCGACCTAGGCTCGAGACCGGGAGGCACAGTCGTGGCGGTCACCGGTGAACCTGGGCTCGTAGTGGATCGCCGCTACCTGCTCCGCGAGCAGCTAGCCCGTGAGGGGCCGGCCACCCGTTGGCGCGCCACCGACACGATCCTCGCCCACGAGGTCACCCTGTGGCTGCTGCCGGCCACCTCGGCCGAGGCACCTGCCGTGCTCGCCGCCGCGCGCCGCGCCGCCAGGGTCCAGGACGGCCGGCTGCCACAGGTCCTCGACATGGCAACGGCGGGCGACCTGACGTTCGTGGTCACCGAGTGGGTGGACGGCCCGACGCTCTCGGAGCTGGTGACGCAGGCGGGCCCACTGCGCCCGAGGCAGGCCGCCAGCCTGGTCAGGGAGGCGGCCGAGGCACTGACCGCCGCGCACCGCCAGGCCGTCTGGCACCTGCGTCTGGAGCCCGAGCACGTGGTCTCGACTCCCGATGGCGTGAAGGTGCTCGGGGTGGGCCTGGACGCAGCGCTCGCGGGTGCGCACAGCGACGACCCGACACGCACCGACGCCGAGGGACTCGGCTGGCTGTTGCAGGTGGCACTCACCGGTGCGAGCCAACGGTCCGGCATGCCCGCGGAGCTCGACGAGATCACCGTGCGCGCACTCGAGCAGCGGACCCAAGGCGGCCGGCCCGCGCTGGCGACGCCCGCGGCGGTGGCGGAAGCGCTGGCCAGGTACGGGCGCCGGCGGCCGGCGCCCGTCGCGGGGATCGCCGGCGCGCCACCGCGCCACGGCACGCGGCGGACGACGCGGCGGCGCGCGGCCGTCGCCCTGACCACCGCGGTCGTCGCGGTCGCGGCCGGCGTGGTCGGGTTGTGGGCCGGGTTGCCGACCTCGGAACAGGGGGCGTCGGCGACGCTCTCCCCCACACCGCCCCGGTCACCGTCCACGCCGTCGTCGGCATCGTCGACGGTGACGCCGTCGTCGCGGTCCACACCGGCCACGTCGAGCAGCTCGGCCACCCCGGTGGCGAAGCGGCAGGTCCCCGTCGTCGCGGCGCGCGCGTTCGACCCGGGCGGTGACGGCCACGAGCACGACGCGGAGGTGTCCAAGGCCATCGACGGCATCGCCCGTACGGCGTGGCGCAGCGACGGGTACACCACGGCGAAGCTCGGCAACCTCAAGCCCGGCGTCGGCGTCGTCCTCGACCTCGGCAAGAGCACGCAGGTCGAGAGCGTCGAGCTGCGGCTGCCCACCGGCGGCGCGGACCTGGAACTGCGGGCGGCCACCCTCCGACCCGAGGCACTGGACGACACGAAGAAGGTCGCCACCATGTCCGACGCCGGCCGCAAGGTCGAGCTCCGCCCGGACGGCGAACACGCCGCGCGCTACTGGGTCGTCTGGTTCACCTACCTCCCCCGCAACGGCGACGGCCACCGGGCCGGCCTCGCCGACGTCGCCTTCCGCCCAGCGTCCTGACGGCAGATCACCGCGCGTCGGTGCGGGTGCAGGGATGCTGGCAGGCCTGGTTGACCGCGGGCAGGGTGTGCGTAGCCACCGGTGTGACCTTCTCGACGGTGACCGCGGCGGTCCGGCCACCGACGCCGCACAGCGCGGCCGAGATGAACATGGCAGTGGCGAACCCGTCGCCGAGCGGACCGCCGCTTGTGGTGTCGAGCCCGGCGACCAGCGGCAGCACGGCGACGGAGAGCAGGCCGGCGAGCCGCGAGATCGCGTTGTTCACCCCTGAGGCCGCGCCCACGTGCCGCTCGTCGACCGCGGCGAGGACCGCGGAGGTCAGCGGTGCCACGGTGATCGCGAGCCCGAGCCCGAAGACCGTCACCCCGGGGAACACGCCGCCGAGGTACGTGGCGCCCGGCCTGGCCAGGGCCAGCAGAGCCAGCCCGGCGCCGGCCACGAGCGGCCCGACGGTCATCGGCAACCGCGGCCCGGTGCGTTGGGCGAGGCCGCCGATCCGGCCGGAGAGCAGCAGCATGATGACCGTGGTCGGTAGCGTGGCCAGCCCGGCCGCGACGGGCGAGTAGCCCATGGACAGCTGGAGCTGCAGCGCCAGCAGGAACAGCGCGCCACCGAGCGCCGCGTAGACCGTCAGCGTGGTGACGTTCGCGCCCGTGAACTGGACCGAGCGGAACAATGCGAGCGGCAGCAGCGGCGCCCGCTGCCGCAGTTCCAGCCACGGGAACGCCACCAGCGCGACCGCACCGACGACCGCCGCAGTGACGGGCAGCGCCGTCCAGCCGTGTGCCGGACCCTGGATGAGCGCGAACACGACGCCGGCGAGGCCGACGGTGATGGTCACCGCACCCGCGATGTCCGGCCGGCCGGTCGTCGTGGTGTCGCGGCTCTCCGGCACGTACCGCAGCGTCGCCGCGACCGCCACGACGGCGATCGGCACGTTGATGAAGAACACCAGCCGCCACGACACCGCGTCCACGAGCCAGCCGCCGAGGAACGGCCCGATGGCCGAGGCGACGCCGGTCAGCCCTGCCCAGGTGCCGATCGCGCGGCCACGGTCGTCCGCACGGATGGTGGCGTCGATCATCGCCAGGCTGCCAGGCACCAGCAGTGCGCCACCGACGCCCTGGGCGAGACGGGCCAGGATCAGCCCGAACGCGCTCGGTGCCAGCCCGCAGGCCAGCGACGCGACTGTGAACACCACCAGGCCGATGAGGAAGACGCGGCGCCTCCCGTACCGGTCGCCGAGCGCACCGCCGAGCAGCAGCAGCGCGCTCAGCGTGAGCAGGTAACCGTCGAGCACCCACTGCAGCACGGCGAAACCGCCGCCGACGTCGCGGCCGATGGTGGGCAGCGCGACGTTCACCACCGACCCGTCGAGGAACGCGACACCGGACCCGAGGATCGCCGCGGCGATCAGACCCCGCCCCGGCGGCGAGGCGAACGCGACCGCGGTACCGAAGGGACTGCCGGCTGGTTCGGTCACCGCATCCTCACCCGCCGCACGCGCAGGGTCACCGTAGACGGCACACGATACGCACCAGGCGCCGACGACCTAGCTGCGCCGGTACAGCGAGGCGAGGGCACTGAGGTCGGCGTCGCCCATGCCGGCGTCGAGCGCCGCCTGCACAGCCGCGCGGTTCGTCGCGAGCTGGGGCATGCGTGCCCCCACCCGCTCGGCGAGCGCGGACGCCAGGTCGAGGTCCTTCGCGACCAGGTCGAGGGCGAAGGCCACCTCGGTGTCGTCCGGGTGCTCGAAGGCCTGGCGTTTGTAGTGCACGTAGGGCGCGGCCACGGCGCTCGCTGCGATCACCTCGTACGCGGCGGCGCGGTCGACACCGGCCTTCTCGGCGAGGACGAGCGCCTCGCTCAACGCGGCGTTCAGCGCGTGCACGATGCTGTTCGCGACGAGCTTCATGGTGGCGCCGGCCCCAAGCGGTCCCAACGGGATCACCCGCGCACCGAACGCGTCGAGCGCCGGGCGCGCACGCGCCAACGCCGACTCCTCTCCCCCGGCCAGCACGAGCAGCTGACCGGACTCCACACTCGCGACGCTGCCCGACACGGGCGCGTCGACCAGCGTTGCGCCCGTGCGCGCCACTTCCGCCCCGAGCTCGCGGACGGTGGCCGGGTCGACGGTGCTGGTGTCGGTGACGACCACCCCGGGCCGGAGGCCGGCGACCAACCCGTCGCCGCCGAGGTACACCGCCCGCACGGCCGCGTCGTCGGCCAGCGAGACGAGCACCACGTCGGCCGCTGCCGCCTCCCGCGGCGTACCCGCGACGCCGAGCCCGTACCGCTTCGCCACCGCCGCTGCGCGCGACCGGGTGCGGTTGTAGACGACCACGTCATGCCCGGCGTCGACCAGCCGGCCCACCATCGCCGACCCCATCCGTCCGGCGCCCACGACGGCCACCGAGAACACCGCGCTCATGTCAGCAGCCAGCCGCCGTCCACGTACAGCTGCATCGCGTTGACCGACCGGTTGCGGAGCAGGAAGTCCACCGCGTCCACGATGTCGGCCATACTGGCCAGCCGCCCGGTGGGAGTGCGGGTGCGGTACCCCTCGAGCACCTCCGCGGGCTTGCCGGCCCAGAACGGGCTGTCGCCCACGATCCCGGGGTGGATCGCGTTCACGCGGATCGGCGCGAGCTCGTGCGCCAGCGTGTTCACCATGCCGATCACCCCGCCGTTGACGGTCGACACGGTCGTCGACCCCGGGTACGGCCGGTCCTTGGCCCGCCCGCCGAACAGCACGACGGCCGAGTCGTCGTGCATGGCCGGCAGCAGGGCGTGGACCACCTCCGTGTAGCCCACCAGCTTGACGGTCGCCAGCTCGACGGCCCGGTCCACGTCGTACGCGCGGGCGCTGTTGGTGTCGCGGTCGATCGCCGCGACCACGAGCTGGTCGACCCGCTCGATGCCGGCGAGCGCGCCCGCGATCCCGTGCGGGTCGCTCAGGTCGAGCCCGACGCCGCGCGCCTGGCCACCGAGCGACGCGGCCACCTCGGCGGCGCGGGCCCTGTCGCGCCCGGTGAGCACGACCTCGTCGCCGTGCTTGCTGCAGTTCCTCGCGATCTCGAGCCCGAGCCCGCGCGTGCCGCCGACGATCGCGCTGATCATGTGGCGCTCCCTGCGTCCAGTCGCGCGCGCAGGTAGTCCCAGTCGCGCGCGCGAAACGGTACGAGTGCGGGCCGGGTGGCTGCGGCGCCTGCGTCTCCAGCCACCGCACCGAGCCGCCACCGGCGGCGCGGAACGAGTGCACGCTGCCGGCACCGGCCCACGCGACGTCACCCGGGCCGAGTACGTACGAGGTGCCGTCGAAGGTCGCCTCCACCGAGCCGTCGAGGATGAGGTAGGTCTCCTCGAACGGGTGGTCGTGCGCGCCCGCCATGCCGCCCGGCTCGTACTGCACCATGAACATCGTGGACAGCACCGACCCCAGGTCGGAGTCGACCATCATCTTCACCGTGATGCCGCTGTACACGAGCAGCGCTGTGCGCATGCTCGCCGACACCGCGAGCAGGTCCTGCGTCTGAAGTGCAGGGTCCATGTTCGCCGGGTCGATGTGCCCGTACCGCCGGGTGCGCGGGTCCCGCGCGTCCACGCGCACCGGGTCGGTCTCGACCAGCTCGGGCACGACGTACGTGTCAAGGTCGTGCTCGGGCCGCGGCGTGGGCGCGGACATCCGCGCCCAGCGGACCTCGCCGGTGCCCGCGTTGCGCAGTGCGTGCGGCACACCGACCGGGATCCAGCCGTAGTCACCGGCGCCGAGCAGCGCCGCACCGTCGGGTGTCTGCACGACCACCTCGCCGTCGAGGACGTAGAGGCTCTCCTCGTACGAGTGGACGTGTGCCGGCAACCGGCCTCCGGGGTCGAGTGCCACCACGCCGAACCCGGTGTGCACGGCGGCGCTCGTCGCGTCCACCACCGACCAGCCCCGGTAACCCGTCGCCGCAGAAAGCGGTCCGGCCGCGGGCGCCCAGACGGCGTCGGTCTCTCGGCGGACGAGATGGTGCGTGCTCATCCGGCGGCGGCCTTCGCCTTCGCCACCGACTCGACGAGGTGGTCGCGTGCGTTCTCGACCAGGGTGCGGGCGCGCCCGACGTCGGCGAGCAGCCTGCCGTCGCGCTTGCGGAACACGCCGTCGACGAGCACGTGCTCGACGTTCGAAACGTCCGCCGAGAGCGTCACCGCGGCAGCCGGGTCGTGCACGGGAGCGACGTTGAGCGCCGTGGCGTCGATGACCACGACGTCCGCCTGCTTCCCCGGGGTGAGTGACCCGGTGCGGTCCTCGAGCCCGGCGACGTGGGCGCCGTTGCTGGTCGCCATGCTCAGCATCCGCCGCGCGGTCAGCATCGTGTCGGGGACGGTGACGTCCTGCTGCCAGCACGTCGCGTTCACCTGTGCCCGCTCGGCTGCGAACGCCGCGCGGATCTGGGTGAACATGTCGCCCGGCACGGTGGTGACGACGTCGATGGACAGGCTGGGACGCAGGCCGAACTGGTAGCTCTTGTTCACCGGCGGCCAGCCGTGACCCATCTGCAGTTCGACCTGTGCGGCGATGGAGACCGTGCCACCCGTGTCGGCCACCCGCTTCCACTCGTGGTCGCTGAAGTAGCAGCAGTGGACGTACGTGGTGTCCGGGCCGAGGAGCCCGAGCCGGTCCAGCTGCTCGACCATCGCGTACCTGCCGGCGAGCCTGCCCATCCCGACGTGGACGGTGATAGGGATGCCGAGCTCGCGTGCCAGCCCCCACTCGCTCTGCACCACCTGGTCCTGGCAGAAGCCGGGGCCGCGGGTGGCCAGCGCCATGGTGAGCAGCCCGTCCCCGGACGAGAAGTACTTGTCACGCACTCGGCGCACGTCGTCGCCGGGCACCGCCTCCGCGCTGAAGAACCAGTACTTCTCCAGCGACGTGTTGGCGCTGCCGTAGGCGTACTGCGCCCTGATCCCGGTCTCCTGCAACGCCTGGATCGCCGCGTCCGGGTGGTCGGGTGTGTTGTTGATGTGCGACCAGTCGACGAGCGTGGTGATGCCGGCGTCGAGGCACTCCAGCGAGCCGGCGAGGTTGCTGGCGTAGACGTCCTCGGCCCGGTACACGGGCGCGAACGTGTCGAGCACCTCGACGAAGTAGTCGTCGAGCGTGGCGTCGGGCGCGCAGTTGCGGAGGGCGGCTTCCCAGGTGTGCCTGTGCGTGTCGACGAAGCCGGGGATGACGATCTTCCCGGTGCAGTCCACGACCTCCGCGTCCGCTTCGATGCTGGGTTCGACGGCGACGATGTGGTCGTCCTCGATCAGCACGTCGCCCGGCGCGAGGTCGCCGACGCGTTCGTCCACCCTGATGACGGTGCCGCCCTTGAGGAGGAGCTTGCCCATGAGTGTGGTCCCTTCCGGTGTGGCTGAGGAGCCGCCTAGGCGGCGAGTTGGGGTGCCGCGCCGGCGCTCACGGCGCACCGCGTCCGAGGTCGGTGTTGAGGTGCGACTGCGACTCGCGGACCGTCGGCAGCGCGCCGCCGACCGACCAGTACCGCTGTCCCGCCACGAGCAGGTCCTCGGCGGGGAACTTCGTGATCACCTCGCACCCGTCGGCGGTGACCACGACCTCTTCCTCGATCCGCGCCGCAGACCAGCCGTCCGCCGCCGGCCAGTACGTCTCCAGCGCGAAGACCATGCCCTCCTCGAGGGTCTCCGGGTGGTCGAGCGACACCAGCCGGCTGAAGATCGGCTTCTCCCAGATCGCCAGCCCGACGCCGTGGCCGTACTGCAGCGCGAACGCCGCCTCCTCGTCCGGGAAGCCGAACTCCTCGGCGCGTGGCCACAGCGAGACGACGTCGGCCGTCGTGGCGCCCGGCCGCACCACCGCGATCGCGGCGTCCATGTACTCGCGGCAACGCACGTACGCGTCGCGCATCGCCGGCGACGCACTGCCGACCGCGAAGCACCGGTAGTAGCAGGTGCGGTAGCCGAGGTGGCTGTGCAGGATGTCGAAGAACGCCGGGTCGCCGGGCCGCACCACGCGGTCGCTGTAGACGTGCGGGTGCGGGGCGCAACGCTCCCCCGAGATCGCGTTCACACCCTCGACGTACTCGCTGCCGAGGTCGTAGAGCGCCTTGCTCACCAGGCCGACGCACTCGTTCTCGCGTACGCCGGGACGCAGGAACGTGAAGAGCTCCTCGTACGCGGCGTCCACCATCGAGCAGGCCTGGGTGAGCAGCGCGATCTCGTCGGATGTCTTGATCCGCCTGGCTTCGAGGAACACCTGCTGTCCGTCGACGACGTCGAGCCCCTCCGTCCGCAGCGCCGCGAGGATCGGCATCTCGGCCAGGTCGACGCCGAGCGGCTCGTTCGCCAGGTCGTGCTCGCGGAGCACGGCGGCCACCTTCCTGGCCACCTCCTCGGCGATGCCCGCGTCCGGGTGGAACGCACCGCGAAGCGTGGAGATGCCGGCGCGGGCGCGCTTGTCGCCGTCGAGCCAGGGGTTGAACAGCTGGTGGTGACGCGCCGCGGAGCCGAAGTCCCAGAGCACCGGGTCGCCGCCGCGCGGCAACACCGCGAACCGGATCAACTTGTCCATCGCCCACGTGCCGATGTGGGTCGCGGTGAGGTAGCGGATGTTGGAGAAGTCGAAGGCGAGCACCGCGCCGAGCGAGGACGACTCGAGTGTGGCCCGCAACCTGGCCAGCCGATCCTGGCGCAGCCGGTCGAGGTCGATCCGCTGTTCCCAGTCCACCGCATTCGGCCCGTACGTACGAATCGCCATACGCCACCGTCCTTGGTCACGCAGCCCACGTGTGAGTCAAGCAACAGTTGGGGTGGGTGTCAAGCAATACTGAACAACCATCTGTGCGCTATACCTGTACGCTCTGTCGAGGAGGTGACCACGTGGCCCCAGCCCCTGTGCCGTACGTCGGCGAGCGGCTCCGCGAGGAGCGGCTGCGCCGCGGCATCAGCGTCCGCAGCCTCGCGCGGGACCTCGGCGTCTCGGCGAGCCTGATCTCCCAGATCGAGACGGGCAAGAGCCAACCGTCGGTCAGCACCCTCTACGCGATCACCAGCGCGCTCGGCATCTCCATCGAGGACGTCTTCGACCCGCCGGACCAACCGGTTGCTGCACCGGCCGGCCCTGCCGCCGCGCCCACGACCGTACTGGAAGCGCTGGCGACGCACCGCGGCGAGCGCCTCGGGCCGCTCGTCACCCGCGCCGACCGGCAGGCGCTGCAGCTCGACTCCGGGGTCACCTGGGAGCGGCTCGGGCACCTCCCGAGCACCCACGTCGACTTCCTGCGCATCACCTACGAGCCCGGCGGTACGTCGTCGAGCACCGGCCGGCTGATGCGGCACCCCGGCACCGAGTACGGCCACCTGACCAGCGGCGAGCTGACCGTGACCGTCGGCTTCGAGGAGTACCAACTGCACCCCGGCGACTCCGTCTCGTTCCCGTCGACCACGCCGCACCGCTACCGCAACGACGGCACCGAGCCCGCGGTAGGCATCTGGTTCGTAACCGGCGGCGACTAGACCGGTACGGGCGCAGGGGTCGCCAGGCGTTGCAGCTGGCGTAGGTGCACGAAGCGCCGGAGGTCGTCGGTGGTGATGATGCCGACGAGTACGCCGGCGTCGACGACTACCGCGACCAGTGCTCCCGCCAGGGGCGGGCGGCCGACCAACGATGCCACCGGGGTGTCCGGGGCCACGGTGTGCTCAGGTGCCAGGGTGACCGCCACCGCGTCGATGCGATCGTAGGCGCGTTGGGCGGGTAGCCGGGCCAGCAGCTCGAGGGTGACGACACCCTGTGGTTCGCCGCTGAAACCGACCACGGGGAAGACCGCCTGCCGCGACCTGGTGGCCACGGTCGCGAACGCGCGCACCGTGTGCCACGCGGCCGCCACCTCGGGATGGGGCGTCATCACGTCGCCGGCGACCGCTCCCGCGGCCGCGCTGCGGACGCCGATCGCCCGCTGCTCCGTGCCCGCGGCCTGCACCAGGAACCAGCCGATGAGCATCAGCCACAACCCGTCCAACCGGCCCACGACGGCCAGCTCGAGCACGCCGAGACCAACCAGCACGACGCCGGTTACCGTGCCGGCCGTGGTGGCCGTACGGGCGGCGCGGGCGCGGTCGCCCTGGACCCGCCAGAGCACCGCGCGCAGCACGCGGCCACCGTCGAGCGGCGCCCCGGGCAGCAGGTTGAAAACGCCGAGGAGCACGTTCATCAGACCGGTCCACAACAGCGCCATGTGACGATGCCCGGCGCACCCAGCGCGTTCGCGCCCCACGCCGCGGCGAGGAACGTGCTGCCGACGGCGACGCTGGTGAGCGGGCCGGCGATGGCGATCGCCAGGTCCGCGCGCGGGCTGGGCGGTTCGTCCTCCAGCTCGGCGACGCCGCCGAGCATCCACAGCGTGATCGACCGCACGCTCATGCCCTTGCGGTGGGCGACCAGAGCGTGCGCGAGCTCGTGGGCGAGCAATGAAGCGAGGAACAGGACAGCGGTGGGCACCGCGACGAGCACGTAAACCGCCGACGGAGTGCCCGGCGCCGCCGCGGGCAGCACCGACGCGCCGAGGACCCCAGCGATCAGCGCCGTGATCACGACCACCGACCAGTGCACACCCACAGGGATCCCGGCGACCCGGCCGAGCCGAAGGCTCTGCTTCATCGCGACCCCCTCGACTCCAGTCTTGCTCGCGCTGCTCACAGCTGCAGCCGCAGCCGCCTCACTCGCGGTGTCCGTGGACCACGACCACCGGGCAGGTCGCGTGGTGCACACACCGGTAGCTCACCGACCCGAGCAGTGCACCGAAGAACGCGCCGTGCCCACGGTTGCCGACGACCAGCAGGTCCGCCCCCGCCGAGGACTCCAGCAGCGCCGTAGCCGGCTCGGCACGCAACACCCGCTGGCGCGCCTCGACGGCCGATGCGCTGCCGAGCACCTCCTCGACCCTCTTCGCCAGCGTGGTAGCCGCCTGTTCCCGTAGTGGCGCAACACCCTCGCCGGGCGCCCACCCCCAGTACATCTCCGGGTACGCCCACGCGACGACGGCGTCCAGGTCTGTTCCGACCAGCGCCGCCTGCCGGGCGGCCCAGCGCAACGCCTCCTTCGACGGCTCGGAACCGTCCACACCGACGACGATCCGCGGGTTCTTCGCACCGCTCATGATGCATCCCCTCCTCCCCAGAGCGTCGCCCGTGCGACGGGCGGCAGGCAGAGGCGCGCGGCCCACCAGGTCGGGACCTACGCCCCTGTGCAGCGGTCGCCGGCCGGGATGCACTGAAGGTGTGTCCAGACAGATCGGTCCCGAATACCAGCGACCGCCCGCAGCGGCGCTCGAGGACCGCATACGCGCGCTCGAACTGCGGATCGAGACGCTCAACGACGCCGTCACCGCCCTGCAGGAGGAGTTGTCCAGCCGACGCGAGAGCCGGCAGGTCGCCGACATCGCGAGCCGCCGCGGAGCAGTGCGTGACCGTCACTGACGGCACCGACGAACACGTCCCTGCGACCGACACCAACGTCGAAGCGGTCGTCGTCGACGTCGACAGCGTGGTGACCGACACCCAGCGGATCCACGCTGAGGCCTGGAAGGGGGTTCTCGACTCGTTCCTACGGGCGCGGGCCGGCAGACAGCGCGCCAGCTACCGCCCGTTCGACATGGGCGGCGACTACCTCGCCCACCTCGCCGGCAGACCGTCCGCGGACGGGATCCGCAGCTTCCTCGCCTCCCGCGGGATCCCGCTCACGTCCGACGACCGTGACACCGCCGGGCGACACGTCACAGAACGGCTCGGCGAGCTCAAGGACCGCTACCTGGCGTCCCAGTTGCAGCGCCGCCACGTGATCCCGTATCCGTCGACCGTGCGGTTCCTTCGCGAGCTGCGCGACCGCGGCTGCCAACTCGTCGCCGCGCCTTCCGACCGGCTGGGGCAGGCGATCGTGCGAGCCACCGGCCTCGGTGAGCTGTTCGACATCGAGGTGGCCGGACTGCGGTCACCGTCGGGGCTGCTGACGGCGGCGCTCGACCACCTCGGCCAGCTCGGTCTGCCGCCCGCCGCGGTCGCCGCGGTCTCGGCGACGCCCGAGCACGTCCGGGCGGCGCGCCAGCTCGACTTCGGCCTCGTGGTCGGCGTCGACCGCAGCGGCGTGGCCGGTACCGAGCTACGGGGATGCGGCGCCGACGTGGTCGTGCGCAGTCTCACCGACGTGCACATCGCCACCGGCGGTCGTCGAGCCATACCGTGAGTCGGTCGCTACGAGTGGTGTTCGTGCTCACCGAGCGTTCCGCCTTGCCGCGTTCTCCTCCACCTGGCTCCCCCGCGGGGCAGATTGTAAGTCCCTGCCGCGACGCCGCCGACTGGACGAATTCTGGGGCCCACGAATGCCAGGCGAGATTCTTCCGCGGGTTACCGCGGCAATCGAAGACGTCGACGGCCTATGGCTGCACGAGTCCGGCAGCAGTCGGACGATGCAACTCAAGGTACGGGCGACGAAACCGGCCTCAGTGACGGTCTCCGAGCTGATCGACCGGATATCGGACAAGGGACTGCATGTTGCGTACATGGTGCACGGCACTACGCCGTACCCATGGACGAGCATCCGGCTGTACGACGAGGATCCGCAGGAGCACTTCATCGTCACGGTGCGCTACGCCCCGGAGATCTGGCCGGTGTCGGACACCTGACCGCGGCGGTCACGACGCGAAGCGCTTGAAGGTCGCGGTGAAGGCGTAGTCGCGCTGCGGTACGCCACTGCAGGTGCTGACCGCTCGCCTGGCCCGACACGAGCCGTTGTCCCTCGCTACCGACCAGAACGCGAGGAAGCCGATGCGCTCGGACCGCGCGAACGCGAGCAGTGTCCGCGCGTCACGCAATGTGGTGATCATGCCGCTGTCGTTGCGGCCGATCATCGGCGTCAACCCCAGCATCCGGCGGATCTCGGCGGCGCCCTTGCCGGGCCAGACGGTCTCGAGCTGCCCGACGACGGCTTCCGCGGCATCCGTCATCGCGTTCCCCCAGTCGCCGGTGTGACCGAAGTTCATCACCATCGCGTTGACCGTCACGTCCAGGCGGTGCCGCGCCGCGCCGTGCAGGACGGCCATGGCGCTCGAGGTGAGTCCGGTTCGCTGGTCCTGCACCGGCAGCGTGAGGGTGATGCTCGTGCCCCGGCTGCGCTGCAGCCCGCGCAGCGCGGTGCCGACCCGCCCCATCGGCACGTCGGCCTCCAGGTCGACGTCCAGGTGGTTCGACCGCACCGCGTCGAGCGCCTGCTCGTACGCGCTCCGCAGCGCACCGGCACCGTCGCACGCGTTCTCCAGGTACGGCCCGTCCGCTCCCCCGGACGAGACGACGACCTCCCCACCCGCTGCCCGCAACGCCGCCACCTCACCGAGGATCTCGCGGTCGTCGAGCGGATGGGCGTTCCCCCACGTCGGCTCACAGCGGCGGCCATCGGCCAGGATGAACGCGAGCGTGAACGCCCGCTGCTCCGTCGCCTCCGCCACGTCGCTCAGTGCAGGCTCGCGCATGGTGACGTCGACGTAGGGGGCGAAGCGAGGCGGGTCGGCCGACGGTCTCGACGGTCGCGGCTGCGGCCCGTCCGCACATGCGGACACGGATAGTGCAGTCAGTGCCGCAGTCAGCAAAGGTACGACCACTCTCGGCACCTTCGGTACTCGCAGCACAGCGAAATTCTCCTACAGCACACCGGTGATCGGCCCCGCGACCGTCCACGGTCGAACGGCTCGCACAGTGCGTCGAACCCGACGCGGACGCATTGACACAACGTGCCGAGGAGTGCGGCATACGTCCAGTTGCCCGTGGTCCGGCGAAACTCACCGGCAGCCCACCTACGCTGGCATCCCCCGGGGGACTGCAGGCTGCAATCTGTACGGGGGCACCAATGACGGGCAATGACAAACGTGCGGTCGACGCGCCTGCGCCCGCGCAGGTGTTCGTGGACGTCACGGGCACCAGGCGACGCAGGCTCAGGCGCGCCGCCTACGCGTTCACCGTGCTCGCCGTCGGCTACGTCATGCTCCTCGCCGTCAGCCTCGGTAGCGACCCGATGACACCGCAGTCGCCGCCGTTCGCTCTGGCGAGCGAGCCGCCGGACGCGACCGAGCCCAGCAATGCCGACGCCGTCGAGCAGACGATGGAGCCCCGTGGGCTCGCCACGACCACCCAGCAGGCGTCCCGTACACCTGCGAAGAAACCGGCCGAACGCTCACCGAGCGCGCGACCGTCGACCCCGCGGTCGACCGCCCAGGACACCGGCAGCAGCCGGGCCGGCGAGCCGACCCAGGAACGGGCCAAGCGGCCGGCACGCGACACCGGTAGCGCAGCACCCACGCGGGAACGATCGGGCACCAGCTCGGCGCCGAGCACGCGGTCCACGGGTTCCGCCGAGGAACCCGACGACGAACAGGACCCGTCGCCCGAGGCGTCCCGCGACGGTGTACTCAGGCGGCTGCTCGACCGGCTGGGCGGCTCGTGACCGGACACCCCACGTCGCGTCGTTCCCTGGTCCAGCCGCGCTGGACGCTCATCACCACTGGCCTGCTCGGCCTGCTCAGCCTGTTGCTGGTCAACGGTCTGGCCCACGGGACGTTCAGTGCGGACGCTCGGGTGGCGCCGCCCGCCAGCGTGAGCCACGTTCCCGACGTCGTGCACAACGGTGGCCCGATCGTCGACACGACAGGAGGTGAGGTGCGGACGCACCACATCCCGCGCAAGACCATGATCCTCACCTTCGACGACGGCCCCGATCCCGAGTGGACGCCGCGGATCCTCGAGGTGCTGCACGACCACCACGTGCCGGGGACCTTCTTCGTCGTGGGCTCCCTCGCTTCCCGCTATCCGGGCGTCCTGGCGGACATCAGGGAGTCCGGCAGCGAGCTCGGTGTACACACCTTCTCCCACCCGGATCTCGCCTACGCCGCCAGATGGCGGATCCAGCTGGAGCTCGCCGAGACCCAGCTCGCCATCGCCGGCGGCGCAGGCGTCACCACGTCGCTGATGCGCCCGCCGTACTCGTCCGAGGCGAACGCGATCGACAACCGCGGCTGGCCGTCGATCAGGGAGATCGGGCGGCAGGGCTACACGACGGTGCTGAGCACCCTGGACACCCAGGACTGGCGGCGTCCCGGCGTGCGGGAGATCGTGCGCAGCGGCACGCCGAGGAACGGCAACGGCGAGAGCATCCTGTTGCACGACGGAGGCGGGAACCGGGCGCAGACCGTCGCGGCGCTCGAGATCCTGATCCCGCGACTGTTGCGCCAGGGCTACCGGTTCACGACGCTCGGCGAGCTGATGCACGACCAGACGGCGAACCCGGCCGCCGGCGCGCTCGAACGGCTGCGCGGCGAGGCGCTCCTGACGGTGGTCCAGGTCGCCAAGGTGATGACGAAGGCGCTGGCCGGTTTCCTCCTGGTCGCCGGTGTCCTCGTCGTCGCCCGGTTGCTCGCGATGCTCGTGCTCGCCAGGCGACATGCCGCCAGCGCGCGTCGCCGGGCGTTACGCCCGCCCACCGAGGCACCCCGCCGGACCGTCTCGGTGGTCGTGCCGGCCTACAACGAGCGCGAGTGCATCGCCGCCACCGTCCGATCGATCGTCGCGAGCGAGCACCCGGTGGAGGTGATCGTCGTGGACGACGGCTCGACCGACGGCACGGCCGAGGTCGCCGAACGGCTCGGTCTCGGCAACGTCCGGGTGATCCGCAGGGCGAACGGCGGCAAGCCGTCCGCCCTGAACGCCGGCATCGCAGCGGCGAGCAGCGATCTCATCGTGATGGTGGACGGTGACACCACCTTCGCGCCGCAGACCGTGAGCAACCTTGTACGACCGTTCGCCGACCCGCGGATCGGCGCGGTGGCGGGAAACGTCAAGGTCGGCGACCGGCGGAACATGGTCGGGCTCTGGCAACACATCGAGTACGTCATCGGCTTCAACATCGACCGCCGGGTGTACGACGTGCTGCACGCATGCCCACCGTCCCCGGCGCGGTGGGTGCCTTCAGGCGGCAGGCCCTGCTGCAGGTCGGTGGTCTCAGCGACGACACCCTCGCCGAGGACACCGACCTCACCATGGCGATCTGCCGGGCCGGCTGGCGGATCTCGTACGTCGCCGGTGCTGTGGCCCGCACCGAGGCGCCGCGCACCATGGGCCAGCTGTGGCGGCAGCGCTACCGATGGAGCTACGGCACCATGCAGTCGATGTGGAAGCACCGGCGTGCTGTGCTGGAGCGCGGCCCTTCGGGACGGTTCGGACGGTTCGGTTTGCTCAACCTCGCGCTGTTCCAGGTCATGCTGCCCGCGTTCGCACCGTTGGTGGACATCTTCCTGCTGTACGGCATCGTCTTCCTCGACCCGGCACGCACCGTGGCCGCGTGGCTGGCCGTGCTGCTCGTGCAGACGCTCGGCGGGCTGTACGCCTTCCATCTCGACAACGAACGGATGCGCTACCTGCTGGTGCTGCCGCTGCAGCAGGTGGTGTACCGACAGCTGATGTACGCGGTCATCATCCAGTCGATCGTCGCGGCGGTCGGCGGCATCCGGCTGCGTTGGCAGAAACTCGAGCGAAACGGCGACCTGGGCACACTGACCCTGGCGGACGCGCAGAGTCGCTAGCCGTGCCAACACCTGCCGGCCACCGCGAGCGGTACCTGGACGTGCTCCGCGCCGTCGCGCTGCTGCGAGTGGTCGTGTACCACACGTACGGCTATGCGTGGCTCACGTTCGTCTTCCCGTCGATGGGTGTGATGTTCGCGCTCGCGGGCTCGCTCACCGCGGCGTCGATGGAGCGGTACGCGGCCTACCGCGTGGTGTATTCGCGGGTTCGCCGCCTGCTGCCGTCCCTCTGGCTGCTCGCGCTCATCGTCGTGCCGGTCATGTTCTGGCACGGCTGGCCGCTGCTCACCGAAGGCCGCCCGTTCGACTGGCTGAACCTGGCGTACTGGATCCTCCCCGTCCTCGATCCACCGGCCAGCGCCTGGGGCGCCGCCACGACGCAGGTGCTCTGGTACGTGCGCGCCTACCTGTGGTTCGTCCTGCTGTCGCCGGCCGGACTGCTGCTGTTCCGCAGGTGGCCGGTCGCGACGACGGTGGCGCCGTTGGCGGTGGTCGTCGCGACCGCACTGCCGGTGCTGAACGTGGAGCGCCTCGGCTCCACGGGTCCCGCGCTCCTCGACTTCGGCACGTACGGCGCGTGCTGGATGCTCGGGTTCGCGCACCGCGCCGGCATGATCCGCCGCATCCCACTACCGGCGCTGTTCGGGCTCGCCGCCGGCGCGATGCTGCTCGGCGCCTCCTGGGCCCTGACCCATCCGGATCCGGTCTTCGGCTACGACCTCAACGAGATCCCGCTCGCCCAGGCACTCTGGTGCCCAGGCGCTGTACTGGTGTTGTTGCGTTGGTCGCCGGGCCTGACCTGGCTCGACCGCGTGCCCGTGCTCGGCCGACTGGTCACCGTGGTCAACGCCAGGGCGCTCACCGTCTACCTCTGGCACAACATCGCCATCGAGCTTGCGGTGCCGGTCAACGACCGGCTCGGCCTCTACGACCCCTGGCAGCTGTTCGCGACCGCCTGGGCTCTCATCGCCGTCGCGGTGCTAGCGTTCGGCTGGGTCGAGGACATCGCTGCCAGGCGCCGGCCCCGGCTACTGCCCGGCCACGGCCGCCCCGACCGGACGGTCGACCGGCGGCTCCGCCGTACCGGCGGCCTCCGGCTGGAGATGCAGGGTACATACGGTGCCACCGCCGGAGCGGCCGGCGACGGTGAACGTCCCGCCGTGCAGCCGGGCCGCCCACAGGCACATCGATAGGCCGCGTCCGACCCCGGGCGACGCCGTGCGGGCGACGCCGTAGTACAGGGCGGCGGTCACCTCCCGACCGACGCCCTGGCCCCGGTCGGAGACGGACACCCGCCCGTCCCCGTGCACCTCCACGTCGACCCGCGGCCGGCCGTGCCGCAACGCGTTCACCACCAGATGTCGTACCGCATGCTCGACGAGCGCTTCGTCCACCACCACCGTGCACGGCCGGGTGGCCAGGTCGACCTCGCCCGCGCCCAGGGAGGTGGCGATCCGGGTTACCAGGACGTCGAGGCGTACCGGCTTGCGTACCAGCCGGTACGTGCCGGCGTCGAGACGCGAGCTCAGCATGATGTCGTCGATGGTGAAGTCCAGCTGCGCGCAGACGACGACGGTCCGCGCGGGCAGCGCGTCCCGCCTCGCGGGATCACTCAACGCCGCCAGGGCAGACCGCCGCAGCTCCACGACGACGGTCCGCAGCGACCGCTCCGCACCACCGGCGAGCCGGTGCTGGCGGCGCAGTGCGTCGCGGAGCACGCGGGTGCTGCGGCGGGTCAGCAGGTACGAGCTCACGGACGCGACCAGCAACAGACCCGCACCGCCGAGGACGAGCGCGGCCAACAACCGGTTACGGCCCGCCGCGACTGCGGCCGGATCGCCGACCACCACCACGGCGCCGGCCACTTCGCCGCCGTTGTCGTAGAACGGTGTGGCCAACAACCGGCGCTCGCCGCCGTCCTCGGCCACCGCCGTACCCCGCGCCTCGGTGCTCTCGCCGACGGCGTCGGCGGCCAGCGGGAGCAGCTCGCTGTCGGCCACACGTACACCGGGGCGCTTCGTCGCGAACACGCGCCGCACCGGCGGCGTGCCGCGATACACGACGACCTGTGGGCGTCCGGACGCCACCGGGTCGGCGGCGAGCTCGGCGAGCTCGAGCCGGTTCCTCTCGAAGTAGACGAGGGCGGCCGCCGCCTCCGCCGTCGTCCGCATCGAGGCGTCCAGCCGGGCCGCCCGCTCGTCCGCGTCCGCGCGTGCGACGAGAGTGACCATCGTGCCGAAGGCCAGCACGCTCACGAACAGGTACACCACGGTCTGCTGCAGGCGCATCCGGCGAAGGGGCCTGGCGTGGTCAACCGGCGTGCTGCGCATACTCGCGGTCCCCGACCGCTGAGCCGTTCACCGCCTCGGCGTGGCTGATCGCCACGGTGTACTCGGCGAGCGGCTCGTCGACGTGGTAGACGCGCATCCTCGTCCACGGCTGGGGCGCCGCTCCGTGCACGGCGAAGACGACCCTGAGGGTGCCGGCCGCCATGATGTCCACCAGCTCGGTCACGACGTCCGTCGCCCGGCGGGGGGATATCAGCTGCACGTGCGCAGGCTCGTCGAGCTCGCACGCCTGCATCTCGACTTCGTCGAGGCGTCCCACTACGGATGCGAGGTAGTCGTAGATCTCGTCCGCCAGCGGCGCGGGCCCCAGCCTACGTCTGCTCTTCTCGGTCCGCATGCGACTCCCCCCGATGACGTTGTGCACGGACTCCCCCCGATGCAGTACCCCACAGGACGCGTCGTAACCGGTAGTTACCTACGTCCATGCACGCTTGGGACCTAAGTCCCTAGCCGGGTGACGGACACGGAGGTGGCGGTCGCGATCGTCTGGAGCACGACGCAGTAGCGCTCGGTGAGCCGCACGAGGGTGGCCAGCTCGTCCGCGGACGCGTCGGTGTCCAGGATGAAGCCGACCCGGATGCTGCGGAAGCCGACCGGCGCGTCGCGGTCGACGGCGAGCGTGCCCGTGAAGTCCAGGTCGCCCGCCACGTGCACCGCACCTGCGCGGACGTCGAGGTCCAGCGCGGTCGCGACGGCGCGCAGCGTCACTCCCGCGCACGCCGCGAGTGCCTCGAGCAGCATGTCGCCGGAGCAGACCGAGCCGCCGTCGCCGCCGGTCGCGGGATGCAGCCCCGCGTCGACCAGTGCCCTGCCGGTCGCGACCGAGCAGGTGAGGTCGTCGCCGAGTGTCCCCGTGGCCCGCAGCGTGACGACGGCCGCCGCCGGGTCGTCGCGGTACCGCGCCTTAAGTGGAGCCTGGACCTCCTGTAGTTCGGCACGCCTCACCTGGATCACCGACTACGGCTCGATGTTCTGGTTCAGGTGGAACAGGTTGCCAGGGTCGTAACTCCGCTTCACCTCGACCAGCCGGTCGTAGTTGGCGCCGTAGTTGACCCGCACCCGGTTCGCGTCGTCCGCGGCCATGAAGTTGACGTACCCGCTGTCCTCCGAGTGCGGCGCCGTGGCGGCGTAGTAGTCACGCACCCAGGAGATGGCGGCCTCGTCGTCGGCGGCATCCGGCCACATCCCGGCGATCACCGTGGCGAAGTTGGCGTCCCGCGCGGCGAACGCGGTCTCGTCCTGAGCCACCCGGTGGCACGCGCCGTTGATCGGGTAGATGTGCATCGTCGACTGCATCGCCGGCAGCTTCGGCCCGTGTTCCAGGTGCGCCGCGATGGCGTCGTCGGTGAGCTCCATGACGAAGTTGGCCTTCCAGTAATGCCGCAACCCCGGCGGCAGCAGTGCGTCGAACGCACTGTTCAGCACGGGGTACGGCATCGCTGCGACGTGCTCGGCCACGGTCGGCGCGACGTCGCGCAACGGCTTGAGCGCCTCCTCGCCCTCGTCGACCGGCCCGGACCAGCACGCGACGAACAGGGCGAACGGCTCACCCACGCGGTCCTCGGGAATGAACGGCAACGGCGGCGCGATCTGGAACGCGGGGAAACCACCCAGCTGCTCCGGGGCCGTCGCGATGAACTCGCGGTAGAACGCCAGCAGGTCCGACGCAGCGTCCAGCTCGAACACCAGCGGGCCACCATAGACGGTAGCGACGGGATGGAGCGCGAACTCCATCGAGACCACGACACCGAAGTTCCCCGTCCCCCCGCGCAGCGCCCAGTAGAGGTCGGCGTGCTCGTCGCTGCTCGCGGTGACGAACCGACCGTCGGCCGTCACGATGTCGGCCGCGAGCAGGTTGTCGCACGACAGGCCGCAGCTACGCGCAAGATGGCCGATCCCGCCGCCGAGGGTCAGACCGCCGACGCCCGTGGTGGAGATGATGCCGCCGGTGGCGGCAAGCCCGAAGGCGTGGGTCGCGCCGTCGAAGTCGCCCCAGGTGGCGCCGCCTTCGACGCGCGCACGGCGCGCGACAGGGTCGACGCGGACACCGCGCATGGCCGACAGGTCGATGACGACACCGTCGTCACACGTGCCGAACCCTGGCACGCTGTGACCACCGCCGCGTACGGCGAGGTCGAGCTCGTTCTCCCTGGCGAAGTCCACCGCGGCCATCACGTCCCCGGCGTTCACCGGCCGGACCACCACCCGGGGACGGCGATCGACCATCGCGTTGTACACCGCGCGCGCCTGGTCGTACTCGCTCATCTCGGCCGTGATCACGGCACCACGCGTTCGCTCGCGCAACCCCTCGACGGTCATGCCACCCATGTCGCCCTCCATCGGCCATCGCACCGGTACCCAGCCTCGTACCCGCGGCAGGGGCGGGCCACCGACAGCGCCCGTACGTTCGCCTGACAGCGCCCTGACAACGCGGCAGTTCAGCGGCGGGTGAGCTCGCCGTGCACGACGAGTCGCTGCGCGGCCGAGTACTCCGGGTGGCACGTGGTCAGCGTGATGAGCGCCCTGCCAGGTACGGGATGGGTGACGCCGATCTCGTCGGGTGCCACGACGCGCCTCGCGTACACCGCGTACCGGTACCGCCGGCCGTCCGCGCGGATCACGATGGCGTCGCCGCGGCGGAGCTCGTCGAGGCGGTTGAACGGTGCGCCGTAGGTGGTGCGGTGCCCGCGACGACGAAGTTGCCGGTCTGCCCCGGCAGTGCGGACCCGCGGTAGTGGCCGGGGCCGTTGCGTAGCTCCTCCGCGGACGTGCCCTCGACGATCACGTACCGGTAGTCGGCGCCGAGCGCGGGGATCCGGATCTCCGCGGTCGCATGTCCTGGACGCGGCGGCTCGGGGTGCGCTGGTTCGGGGCGGTGTAGCTCCTGGGCGAGACGCTGCTGGGCACTGTCGGTGTGGAAACCCGTTCCCCAGAGGCTGTCGCACGAATGTTGTGCCTGCTGGCTGGCCGGTCGAGGTCGGTCCGCGATTCGGGTGAGCGGTGGGGCTGTCAGGCCGTCCGGTAGGTCTTCAGCAGGTTGTGGGTGGCGTAGATGAGCTTCCATTCGCTGTCCGCCGCTGCGAGCCCTCGACGGAAGAGACTTCGGATCCTGCGGTTGTGCTTGAT
>WHTA01000017.1 GCA_009379825.1 Streptosporangiales bacterium | reverse complement strand
GGCGGTGTTGTGACCGGGTGTTAGGTCAGCAGCACCGTCTTGCCGATGGCGGGGCTGACCCGGCCGTTCGCTGGCTGTTGTCCGGCCGAGGCGGTGTTGTGACCGGGTGTTAGGTCAGCAGCACCGTCTTGCCGATGGCGGTGCGGGCTTCGGCGGCGGCGTGGGCGTCGGCGGCGGCGGCTCGTGCCAGCGGGAAGGTCTGGCCGATGACGGGGCTGACCCGGCCGTTCGCTGGCTGCTGTCCGGCCGAGGCGGTGTTGTGACCGGGTGTTAGGTCAGCAGCACCGTCTTGCCGATGGCGGGGCTGACCCGGCCGTTCGCTGGCTGTTGTCCGGCCGAGGCGGTGTTGTGACCGGGTGTCAGGTCAGGAGCACCGTCTTGCCGATGGCGGTGTGGGCTTCGGCGGTGGTGTCGGCGGCGGCGGCTCGTGCCAGCGGGAAGGTCTGGCCGATGACGGGAGTGACCCGGCCGGTCGCCAGCTCCGCCAGGGCCTGCTTCGTCAGGCGTGCCCAGTCGGCGGGGGCGATGCGGTCCTGGATGCCGTAGACGGTGACGTCGCCCGCCGGGCGCTCGTCGGTGTCGATGGCGGCGAAGTCGCCGCTCGCCGCGCCGTAGGAGAAGAACCGGCCGCCGGGCGCGGTGACCTCGAACGCGGCGCGGCCGATCTGCCCGCCGGCGCCGTCGAAGACCACGTCAGGTCGTGCACCGCCGTACGCCGCTTGCAGCCGTTCCGTCCAGTCGTCCGCGGAGTAGTCGACGGTGCCGTCGGCGCCGAGCGCCGTGGCATGCGCCAGCTTCTGCCCGCCGCGGGCCGCGGCGACGACGTCCGCGCCCGCGGCGCGGGCGAGCGGGATCAGCCACACCCCGAGGCTGCCGGCCGCGGCCGTCACGAGCACCCGCTCACCCGGCTCGATGGCGGCCCGCTCGAGCCGGCTCAACGCGGTGAGGCCGTCGTGCAGCGCCGTCAGGGCCGCCGGCAGCTCGAGGGTGTCGGGCACCTCGAACACCTCGGTGACAGGAGCTACCGCACGTTCGGCGTAGCCGCCGCCCACGTACTCGCCGCTCTTCCCGGTCGCGGCGACCACCCGCTTACCGACCCAGTCGGGGTCCACGTCTTCGCCGACCGCCCGCACGGTGCCGGCGACTCCGGTACCCGGCACGTACGGCGGCTCGATGGGGAAGAACTCGCGCCCCCAGCCGCTGCGCAGCTGGACGTCGAGGAACAGCATCTCGGCAGCTGAGACAGCCACCTCCACCTGCCCTGGACCGGCCACCGGGTCCTGTTGGTCCTTCGCCACCAGAACCTCGGGGCCGCCGAAGCTGGTCGCCTGTATCACGCGCACGTCATCACTCCTTGTCAGAACGTCGGAGCTTCGACGCTACGAGCTGAACCAAAGTTGAGGTCAAGGGCCGGTTAGGGTCCGAGCATGACGTGTTCGACGCCGGACGACGCTGTCCCATGACGGGCTCGTCGGGTTACCTGGTCAGCAGGTTCGCGGCACTGTGGTGTGCGGGACTCACGTTGCGCCTCACGGTGCTCGCGGTACCGCCGCTGTCGCCGCGAATCCAGGACGAGCTAGGCCTGACGCAGACCGCGCTTGCGGCGTTCACCACGCTCCCGGTGCTCCTGCTCGCCGTCGGAGCGCCGCTCGGTGCGGCGGTCATCTCACGTACTGGACCACGGCTCGCGGTCGTCGTCGGGCTGGTCGTGATCGCAGCCTCGTCAGGGCTGCGGGGAGTCGCAGGCGTGGGCGTGTTGTTCGCGCTCACCTTCGTGATGGGGCTGGCGATCGCCGCGATCCAGCCGGCCATGCCCGACCTCGTCCAGACCTGGGTGCCGCAGGCGGCCGGACGCGCAACGGCGACCTGGGTCAACGGCATGCTCGTCGGCGAGGTGCTCGCCGCCGCGCTGACCCTCCCCGTGGTGCTGCCGCTCGCGGGGGACAGCTGGCGGCTCGCCCTCGCGCTCTGGTCGGTGCCGATCGTCGGCGTCGCGGTGTTCGTCGGCGTGATCCGCGGCGGGAGAGCGAGACCCGCGGCCGAGACGCGTGGTTGGATGCCGGACTGGCGCAGCGGCATCGTGTGGCGGCTCGGCCTGTTGCAGGGCGCGAGCTCGGTGGTCTACTTCGGCGTCAACGCATTCCTGCCGTCGTACCTCCATCAGACGGGCAAGCCGGCGCTGGTCGGTGCGGCCCTCACCACGCTGAACGTGGCCCAGCTGCCGGCGACCGTCCTGCTCGCGTTCCTCCGTACGTCGGTGCTCACGGGCCGGGTGTTCATCGCGACGCTCGGGGCGATCGGCGCGGTTGGGTTGGCCATCATGGTGAGCGGTGGCACCACGGCGGTGCTCGTCGGCTCCGGTGTGACGGGGTTCGCCGCGGGCGCGGGTATCACGGTCGCGTTCACCCTGCCGGTGCTGTTCGCCGGCCGCGGTGACGCCCACCGTGTCTCCGCCGGGATGATTACCATCGGCTACGCGCTGGCGTTCCTGTTGCCGCTGCTCGGCGGCGCGATCTGGGACCTCACCGGCGTACCGGTTCTCGGCTTCCTGCCGGCTTTCGTCAGCGCGGCAGGCATCGTCGTACTCGGTGCGACCATGCGCCGCACAGCCTAGAGTGGTCGAATGACTCGAACGCAGGTCGTGCACAGTTCGCACTGGGGAGCATTCGTCGCGGACGTCGACGGTGGCCGGGTGGTGTCGACAGCTCCGTTCCCCGGTGACCCCGACCCGTCACCGCAGGTGAGCTCCATCTCCGACGCGCTGACCGCGGACGTACGGGTCGAGACCCCGTGCGTCAGGAAGAGCGGGCTCGACCACGGTCCAGCCAGTGCGCCCGAGCTGCGCGGGAAGGATCCGTACGTCGCGGTGTCGTGGGACACCGCACTCGACCTGGTGGCGGGGGAGCTGCGTAGGGTACGCGACGAGCACGGCAGCAGCGCCGTGTTCGGGGGTTCGTACGGCTGGTCCAGCGCTGGCAGGTTCCACCACGCGAAGACGCAGCTGACCAGGTTCCTCAACTGTTTCGGCGGCTGCACGGACCAGATCGGCAACTACAGCTACGCGGCTGCCGCCGCGATCCTCCCGCACGTGGTCGGCTCGGCATCGCCGACGTCAGGCACGGTGACCTCGTGGTCGTCGATCGTCGAGAACACCGGCCTGTGGGTGATGTTCGGCGGCATGCCGTTGCGGAACGCACAGGTCGAGTCAGGTGGCATCGCCAGGCACAACACATCGCCGGAGCTCCGTCGCACCCGCGCGGCCGGGGTCGAGTTCGTGGCGTTCACGCCGCTGCGGGTGGACGTGCCGGAGTTCCTCGACGCCCAGTGGGTCGCGCCGCGACCGAACACCGACACCGCGATCATGCTGGGGCTCGCGCACACCCTGCTTACCGAGGACCTGCACGACGAGGAGTTCCTGAACCGGTACTGCGTCGGGTGGGAGCGGTTCAGCGAGTACCTGACCGGTGCGGCCGACGGCCGGCCGAAGACTGCCGAGTGGGCCGCGGACATCGCGGACGTCGACGCGCACGAGCTGAAAGAGCTGGCGCGGCGGATGGCGTCGACACGCACGCTCATCACGGCCACCTGGTCGTTGCAGCGTGCGGACCACGGCGAGCAGCCGTTCTGGGCGACCATCGCGCTCGCCGCGATGCTGGGGCAGATCGGCCTGCCCGGCGGCGGGTTCAGCTTCGGCTTCGCCAACGCGTCCGGCATCGGCAACGTGAAGCAGCCGTTCTCCGTGCCCAACATGCCCGCGGGGACGAACCCTACGGGGAGCGCGATCCCCGTAGCGCGGATCGTCGACATGCTGCTCAACCCCGGTGCCGAGTACGACTTCGACGGCAAGCGCATGCGCTACCCGGACACCAGGCTCGTCTACTGGGCGGGCGGCAACCCGTTCCACCACCACCAGGACATCAACAGGTTGCTCGAAGCATGGCGGCGGCCGGAGACGATCGTCGTGCACGAGCCGTGGTGGACGGCGACGGCACGGCATGCGGACATCGTGCTCCCCGCGACTACCACGCTGGAACGCAACGACATCGGCGCCGCGTCGCGCGACTCGTTCGTCATCGCGATGCAGCAGGCCGTCGAGCCGATCGGCGCGGCACGCAACGACTACGACATCTTCACCGACCTCGCGGCGCGGCTCGGCATCGTCGACGCGTTCACCGAGGGACGTGACGAGACGGGCTGGTTGCAGCACCTCTACGACACGTTCCGCGACGGTGCACAGCGCCACGGGGTCGCCGTGCCCGACTTCGAGACGTTCTGGAAGCAGGGGCACGCCGAGCTGCCGACCTGGCCGGCGCACGTGCTGCTCGGCGACTACCGCGCCGATCCCGACGGTCAGCCGCTACGCACACCGTCCGGGCGCATCGAGCTGTTCTCCGCGACCATCGACGGGTTCGGTTACGACGACTGCCCGGGCCACCCGGTGTGGCTGGAACCCGGCGAGTGGCTGGGAGCGCAGCAGGCACAGGAGTTCCCGCTGCATCTGCTGTCCGTGCAGCCGGCCACGCGACTGCACGGACAGCTCGACATGGGCCGGGTCAGCGCGGCGAACAAGGTGCGCGGCAGGGAACCTGTCGTCATGCATCCGAGCGACGCCGCGGCGCGCGGGATCAGCGACGGCGACATCGTCGTGGTACGCAACGACCGCGGGCGCTGCCTCGCAGGCGCACGCGTCGACGACGGGATCCGACCAGGCGTGGTGCAGCTCGCTACCGGTGCCTGGTACGACCCGGTGGAGCCAGGGCGCATCGGCGCACTCGACAAGCACGGCAACCCGAACGTGCTGACGCCCGACCACGGCACGTCCAAGCTGGGCCAGGGACCCAGTGCACACAGTGCGCTCGTGGAGGTCGAGCCTTACACCGACGCGCTGCCGGAGATCTCCGTGTTCGACCCGCCTGCGGTAGAACCGGCCTGAGTCAAGCGATCCGGCAACGCAGTGGCTCACCGCGCAGCGCGCGCAACGCCTCGTCCCTGGCGAGCTGCTGGAGCAGGTTCACCGAGTCTTCGTCGTAGAACGCGGCATGGGGCGTGAGGATCACCGTCGGCAGCTGCCGTAGCGGCGAGTCGGCGGGAATCGGCTCAGGGTCGGTCACGTCGAGCGCGGCGGCGGCCACCCGGCCCGCCGCGATCGCGTAGGCAAGTGCGGCCTCGTCGACGAGCGGTCCGCGTGCGGTGTTGACGAGCACCGTGCCCGGCCGCAGCCGGTCGAGGAACTCCGCGTCCACGATCCGATACGTCTCCGGCGTGCTCGGGGCGTGCAGGCTGATCGCGTGTGCGCGGGCGGCGAGGTCGAGCAGGGCGACCTGTTCGACGCCGAGCCGGGCAAAGGTCTCCGGCGGGCAGTACGGGTCGTAGCCGACGAACGAGAATCCGAACGGCACGAGCCTGGCGTGCACCGCCTGCGCGATGCGTCCCATGCCGACGAGCCCCACGGTGCTTGACCGGAAACCGCGGATCGTCCCGATGTCGGCCGGACGTACCCAGCCCTCGGTCGCGATCCTGTGGTGGTACTCGGGGATGTGGCGCGACAGTGCCAACAGGCTCGCCGCGGCATGGTCCGCGACCGTCTGCACGCCGTAGTCGGGCACGTTCGCGACCTGGATACCGAGCTCCGCGGCGCCTTCCAGGTCGACGTTGTCGTAGCCGATGCCGTACCTGATGACCGTTGCGCCCGGTCGCATCCGCGCGAGCACCGTACGTGTGATCGGCGCGAAGTTGACCAGCGCGACGTCGACGTCGGTCAAGGCTGCCGCCGTCTCCGCCTCGTCGCTGCACGCGTAGCACGCGAAGGTAGCACCGACCTCGTGGGCCGCCCTCTCCTCCGGCTCGACATTCCTGAAGGCGTGGTCCGTGACCACGAGTCGTTTGCTCATCGGGGATTCAACCTCTCGCCGCGGTTGAGCCGGTCATGTGATGATGTCATGCGAGTAGGCCGACTTTCGGGCGGCTCGGCGGTTCAGCCAGGCGATTGGCGGAGTGAGCGTGCGGCCGATGAGGCGGTAGATCCGGGCATTGAGGTAGGGGTCACGTTCCTCGAGTGCTACTCGGGCTCGCGGGTGGTCTCCGAGGATGCGGCCCGGTTTGGGGAAGGTGCGCGTGGCCTCGAGCCTCGTCAGGTGCTTGATGTTCTTGTAGCCGTACTGGCTGGGGCTCACGAGGCGCAGCGGGGCCCCGTGGCGGTCGCCGAGCGGTTGACCGTCGAGCCGGTCGGCGAGCATGACGTTATCGGCCATCGCGTCGCGCAGGTCGATGACGGCCGTTACCGCATCGGCGCCGTGGGCGATGATGGCGACGGCATCGGCGGGCCGACAACGCGGGACCACGATATGCTCCCAAACCTGTCGGAACGAGACGCCTGACCAGTGCAGGTCCGTGGCCGACCAGGTGGCGACGCAGTGGAAATCGGCAGTCTGCTCGACGCGGGGGAGCGTGTCGAACACTTCGGTGAGTGGCAGCCGCAGCTCGCGCTCGACCGCGCCGTTGACGACCAGCTCCGGGACGTCCGGCACCGCGGGGCGAGAAGTGAACGGCACACCGAAACGGGGGAAGTCGCGACGTCGGCGCTGGCCAGGCGGGAGACCGGCCCCTGAAGCGCTACCGCTGGCCGACAGGTTGCGTGGTATCTCCATGTCACCCAGCGTCGGGCGACTGCCCGTATCACCACTCCCGCAGGGGAGGGAATCTGCTCCCTCCAGAGGGGGAGGAGGACGCGCGTTGCCTGTCGACCGGGTGGCGAGCTATCGGTCGCATCTTAGGATGATGCTACGTTCCCGGCGCAGTGTTGCGCGTAGTGTCGACAGGAGGCGACCGTCCATGACAGCCGCAAGCGACGTGTTGCCGGCCGATTCTGCCGGCGCGACCCTGGTCGGCAGGATCTACGATCCGGAGTCCCGTGGACCGTGCGTCGTGGTCGTCGACGGTGCCGAGGTCGTCGACCTCAGTGACCGGGAACCCACCGTGTCGAGCCTGCTGGAACGCGATGACGTACACGAGGTCATCGCCGCCGCGCGTAGCGGCAGTCGGCGCTGGCCGATCGAGCAGCTGCTGACCGACGACGCCGACGCGGCCGTGCCACGGCTGCTCGCGCCGATCGACCTGCAGGTGATCAAGGCGGCCGGCGTCACGTTCGTGGAGAGCATGCTCGAGCGGGTGATCGAGGAGCGGGCGAAGGGTGACCCGTCCCGGGCCAAGGCGATCCGTGACCAGCTCGCGCAGGCGATCGGTGGCGCGATCTCGACGGTGCGGCCAGGTTCCGCCGAGGCCGCGAAGGTCAAGGCCGTGCTGCAGCAGGAGGATCTCTGGTCGCAGTACCTCGAGGTCGGCATCGGTCCAGACCCGGAGATCTTCACCAAGGCGCCGGTGCTCTCGGCCGTCGGCACCGGCCAGTCGGTCGGTGTGCTCAGCCGCTCCACCTGGAACAACCCCGAGCCCGAGGTCGTGCTCGCCGTGCGTTCCGACGGTGTGCCTGTCGGCGCGACGCTGGGCAACGACGTCAACCTCAGGGACTTCGAGGGGCGCAGTGCGTTGCTCCTCGCCGAAGCCAAGGACAACAACGCGTCCTGTGCCATCGGGCCGTTCGTCCGGTTGTTCGACGACTCGTTCGGCGTGGCCGACGTCAGCCAGCTGGAGATCAACCTGACCGTCACCGGCCCGGACGGCTTCGAGCTCGACGGGTTCAGCTCCATGCGCAACATCAGCCGTGACCCGCTCGAGCTGGTGAACCATGCCTGGGGCGACCACCATCAGTACCCGGACGGGTTCGTGCTCTTCACCGGCACACTGTTCGCACCCACCAAGGACCGTACGGAGCCAGGCGGCGGTTTCACCCACCTGGTCGGCGACGTGGTCCGGATAGCCACCCCGCGCCTGGGCGCGCTGCAGAACCGTGTGCAGCACGCGGAAACCGCGCCCAGGTGGGAGTTCGGCATCTGGGCCCTGGTGCAGAACCTGCGCGCCCGCAACCTCATCTGACCGGAGAGCTGGCCCGTTCCCGGGGACGGGGAGCCGGCCGGTGGTGCGCGGTGTGTGCCGCCGCAGCAGACGGCACCTTCGAGCGCGCTGAGCAGGCGTCGCACCCGGTTGCCGCGCGGGCTGGCGACTACTGGTGCGGGTACCGGTGCCGGTAGGTCACGCAGCAGGTCGGTGAGTTGCTGGTCGGGACTGGTCGGGAACGGTCATGGACGATCTCCCGTACGGTCTGCGGATCCGCTGTGCCACCCATGATGTGGCGTGTAGTGGGGTACGGAGTCAAGGACTCGTCCCGGTCAGCCGGCGGCGGACTGCGGCGATCGAGCCGCGTGCTCCTCGCGGGCGAGCTCGGTGCAGGTAGTGCGCGGCCTCCACCCGGAGGGTGCCGCCTGCGGCCAGGTCGATGTGCAGTGCGGGGGCTGCGGCGTCGCCGGTGAAGCTGGCCGTGCCGGCCACCAGCCGCCAGCCGTACGCGGTCGCGAGGTCGGTGTACTTCGCGCTGCGCATCTCGTCGACGAGGTCGAACGTGCCGCCCGCGAGTGCCGGCCAGTCCGGGCGGGCCGCGGTGGTGGTGACGCCGGGGAAGCCGCCGGCGAGCGCGCCGTGTCGGGCCGTAGCGGCGGCGAGCAAGGCCTTCGACGGGATGCAGCCGGTGTTCACGCAGGTGCCGCCGACCGTGCCCCGCTCGACCATGACCACGTCCAGACCGCGGCTGCTGGCAGCGATCGCCGCGGCGAACGCCGCGCTGCCTGACCCCACGACGGCCAGGTCGGTCCGCGTCGCGTCGCCGGTCACGGTGTCTCGTCCGCGTCGGTGCGGATGGTCTGCAGCAGCGGGCAGTCGCGGTCGGCGCGCGGCTTGGCGCAGGTGTCCACCAGCCGGCGCAGCGAGGTGCTCATCCGCTGCAGGTCCGCGATCTTCGCGGTCAGGTCGGCCAGGCGTGCTTCCGCGACGGAACGCGCGGCGTCGCAGTTGTCCGGGCCGCCGTCGGCGAGGTGTAACAGCTCCTCGATCTCGTCCAGGCTGAACCCCAGCTGCTGCGCCCGCTTGACGAACCGCACCAGCTGCACGGCATCGCCGGGATACGAGCGATAACCGGTCGGCGAACGGGGCGGCTGCGGCAGCAGGCCACGCCGCTCGTAGTACCGCAGGGTCTGCACGTTGACCCCCGCCTGCCTGGCCACCTCACTGGTCCACATCCGTCCAGTCTGAACCCGGTACCTGGGTACGGGGTCAACGGCTTGACCCGGTAGCTCGGTACCGGGTGCACGCTGACGTGGTCGAGCCAAGGAAGGGTCAACCATGGACACGTTGCAGCGAAGCCTGGTCGAGTTCATCCAGCGGCAGGAGATGCCTGCCTTCTTCCCCGCCCTGCTGCGGTTGGTGGCCAAGGGCGAGCCGGTGTCGCTGGACGAGCTGGCGGCCGAGGGGCACACGCCGGTCGAGCAGCTCGACGGCTGGCTGCGTGCCCAGCCCGGCACCGACTGGGCGCCCGACGGCCGGCTGCTCGGCTTCGGCCTGACGCAGCGCGAGACGCCGCACCGGTTCACCGTCGACGGCCGCACGCTGTTCGCGTTCTGCGCCGCGGACACGCTGCTGTTCCCCGCCGTCCTCGGCCGGCCGGCGAGCGTCGAGTCGACCTGCCCGGCGACCGGTCGCACCGTCCGGCTGGAGGTCACCCAGGACGCCGTGGCGTCGCTGGACCCGGAGACCGCCGCGGTCACCCAGGCCGCGCTGAGCGGCGGCAGCAGCGACATCCGTGCGCAGACCTGCGACCTCGGCCACTTCTACGCGTCCGCCGAGGCCGCCGCGAGCTGGCGGGCGGAGCACCCGGACGGCGACGTCCGCCCGGTGCGGGAGTTCCACGCGCTCGGTGTCGAGGTCGAGCGCGAGCTCGGCTGGGTCGCCTGACGCGGGTGGGACGGTCACGCAGCGAGCTTGCCGGCGGGACTCCGGCGTACGGTCTTGCCATCCGCGGTATGTTCACTTCTGTCGAACTGGTGAGCACCGGGAGGCAGCAATGGCCGGCAAGGGCGCAGCGGTCTCGCACGGCGGCGGCGCGGCGACCGGCGCGGCGACCGGGGCGGAGCAACCGCGCGACGGGGGCGATGAGGAGCGCGCGAGCGACCTGTCGCAGGTGATCGGCCACCACGTACGCACGTTCCGCACCGAGCTCGGGCTGTCGCTGCGGGCGCTGGCCGAGCGCAGCGGCCTGTCCATCGGGTTCCTGTCCCAGCTGGAGCGCGGGCTGTCGTCGATCAGCCTCACCGCGCTGCGCGACCTGGCCGACACGATGGGCCGCGACATCACGGAGTTCTTCGACGAGACCGCCGTCGGCAGCGACCCGGTCGCTGCCGAGGAGGACGCGACCGAGCCGGCGGCGCGTGACAGCGAGCAGCCGGTGTCGCCGAAGCGCTACTTCACCCTGATGCGCGCGGGCGGCGAGCAGTCGTCGCAGTACGTGTCCGGGCAGCGCACCTACCGGATGCTCTCCAAGCGGGCGCCCGAGCTGGTGCTCGAACCGATGCTCGTGCACATCGCCCCTGGTGGCGAGCTGGACGAGATGGAGACGCACGCCGGCGAGGAGTTCGCGTACGTGCTCGAGGGGGAGCTCGTCTACACGGTGGACGGCACCGCGCACCGGCTCGGCCAGGGCGACAGCCTGCATCTGAAGTCGTCGATCCCGCACAGCCTGCACAACGACACCGACTCGGTGACGGTGGTGGTATCGGTGGTCACGCCGCGTCTGTTCTGAGCGCGGCCGGGCCTGGCATGGGCGTCGGTCGACGCCGAACTGGAATGTTCACCTCTTACGAACGCATGTTCGCCGGTATAGAACTGCGGCATCGGGGTCGGATCGATGGCCTGGCGGAGGCGGATGTGAACGAGCGCGGCAAGATCACCAGCGGTGCCGGCGCAGGGCTGTCGCGGCGGTCCTTCTTCGTACTCGGCGGCGGCGTCGGGGTCGCCCTGCTCACCGGGTGTGCCGCCGGGGCGAACGACTCCGACGGTGACGGCGGGGGCGCGGCGTCCGACACGCTGCGGGTGGCTGTGTCGAGCTACCCGGGCAGCTGGGACCAGGACTTCGTCGGCTTCGACCTGCTCGCGCTCGCGCTGTTCAAGAACACCATGCCGTACCTCGTCGACTACGGGGTCGGCACGGTCGACGGCGCGCGGATGCTCGACACCGCCAACATCCAGCCGAGCTTCGCCAAGTCGTTCACGGCGGACGACAGCGGCAAGGTCTGGACGCTGAAGCTGCGCAAGGGCGTCAAGTTCCCCAGCGGCAACGAGCTGACCGCCGCCGACGTGAAGTGGTCGAAGGACCGCGCGTCGCGGCGCAGGCGAACGTCGCCGGCATCTACCGGCTGATCGGGCTCACCAAACCCGAGCAGGTGAAGGTCGTCGACAAGTACACGGTGCGCTTCGAGCAGGACTTCGCCAGCGCGCTGACCGAGCAGATCCAGGCGATCTGCCTGTACGTCTACGACTCGAAGGAAGCCAAGAAGCACACCACGCCCGACGACGAGTGGGCGAAGGAGTGGATCGCGAAGACGCCACTGACCGGCGGCCACTACGACGTGCAGAAGGCGACGCAGAACCAGGAGATCGTGCTCGCCGCGAACAAGAAGTACCCGGGTAGCAACCCGCCGAAGACCGCGACGATCAGGATGCCCGTAGTGTCGTCCGCGGCGAACCTGCGGCTGCAGCTGCAGAACGGCGACGTGGACGTCGCGATGGGGCTGTCACGCCGCGACATAAAGGACCTGAAGAAGAACAGCGCCGTCCAGGTCATCTCCAGCCCCAACAACGAGCTGGTGACGATCGAGATGTCGGTGACCTACGCGCCGTTCGACGACGTCAAGGTGCGGCAGGCGTTCGCACACGCGATCCCGTACGAGCAGATCATCAAGAACGTCTTCGACGGTGACGCACGGCCGGCCAAGAGCCCGGTGCCGCTCGACATGCCCGGCTACTCCAGCTCCGGCTACCCGTACACCTACGACGTCGACAAGGCGCGTTCGCTGCTGCAGGAGGCCGGCAAGACGTCGCTCAGCACCGAGCTGGCGTAGGCCACGGACGACGACGAGCAGCAGCAGCTGGCCGTGCTCGTGAAGAGCGCGCTGAAGAAGGTCGGGGTGACCGTCGAGCTCTCGCCGCTCGACCCCGCGACCTTCGCCGACCGCAGGGAGAAGAAGGACATCCCGCTGCAGATCGCGTACGGGCAACAGTGGGTGAACGACGTCGAGTACCTGCTGGCGACGAGTCTCACGAAGGGCGCGGCGCTGAACTACTCCAACTACAGCAACCCGAAGATCGAGTCGATCTTCGAGAAGTCGCACACCGTCACCGACGAGAAGGAGCGGCTCGACCTGTGGCGGCAGGCGCAGCAGATCCTCGCCGACGACGTGCCGTGGCTCGTCATCTGCCAGCCGAACTTCAACCTCCCTGTCCGCAAGGGCGTCACCGGCTGGGTGCAGCCGGTGGACGACCTGTTCCGGCTCCGCTACCTCACCAAGTCGTGAGGCCGGATGCGACTGGCACGGTTCACCGTACGGCGACTGTTGCTGCTGATCCCGGTGCTGTTCGGGGTCACGGCGATCACGTTCCTGCTCGTGCGCGTGCTGCCCGGCGACCCGATCAGGACCATCCCGGCCCGAACGCGACTGCGGCTGACGTCGCCGCGGCCCGGGAGAGGTACGGCCTGGACGAGCCGTTGATGGTGCAGTACCTCGACTACCTGACCGGGTTGGTCACGGGGAACTTCGGCATCTCCATCCAGAGCGGGACGTCCGTCGGCGCAGAGATCGCCGTGCGGATCGGTCCGACGCTGGAGCTGGCGTTCGCCGCGCTCGGGCTCGCGCTGGTCGTCGCCGTGGTGCTCGGCATCGCGTGCGCGCAGCGGCCGAACCGGCTGGGTGACCACACCGTCAGGATCGGCTCGCTGGTGGGCAACGCCATGCCGGACTTCTGGCTCGGCCTGGTGCTGATCCTCGTCGTCTACAACGGCTTGCACCTCGCGCCGGCGCCAAGCGGTCGGGTGGACGCCGACCTCGACCTGCAGCCGCTCACCGGTGCCGAGGTGGTGGATGCCATGCTCGTCGGCAACGGCGCAGCGGTCGTCTCCGCGCTGTGGCACCTGATGCTGCCGGCCATGACGCTGGCGATCGTGGTGTGCGCGTCACTGCTGCGCAGTGTGCGGTCGGCGGCGCTCGAGGTGCGCGAGTCACCGGCGTACGTGGCCGCGCGGGCACACGGCATCGCGGGGCGCAGGTTGTTGTTCGGCTACCTCACCCGCGCGACGCTGATGCGGCTGCCCACGTTGACCGCGTTGGTGTTCGGCAACCTGCTCGGCTCCACGGTGCTCGTCGAGTTCGTCTTCAGCTGGCAGGGCTTCGGCCAGTGGGCGCTGCGGGGACTGCAGTTCCGCGACTACCCGGTGGTGCAGGCAGCGGTGTTCGTCATCGCATTCTGCTACGTGGTCGCGTTCCTCGTCGCAGACGTCGTACACGCCGCGCTCGACCCGAGGGTCAGGATCTGATGGCCGCCACCCAGCTGCCTGTCATCGTGCGCCGCCGGGCACGGTCAGTGGACGCCGGCTTCGGCACCGGTCTCCTGGTGACCGGCGTGGTCCTGCTCGGGATCGTCGCCGTGGCGGCCCTCGCCGCCCCGCTGCTCACCTCGTGGGGGCCGATGCAGATCGACCCGAACGCCACCTTGCGGCCGCCCGGTGGCACACACCTGCTCGGCACCGACAGCAACGGGATGGACGTCTGGAGCAGGCTGCTGCACTCGGTCGCCGTCGACCTCGGAGTCGCGGTGACCGCGGTCGCGCTGGCGGTGGTGCTCGGCAGTACTGTCGGCCTGGTCTGTGGGTTCCGTGGCGGTTGGCTGGACGACACGGCGATGCGGGTCGTCGACATGCTGCAGGCGTTCCCCACGTTCATCCTCGCGCTCGCGGTGGCGGCGCTCCTCGGGCCGGGTATCGGCAACCTGATCGTGGTGCTCGCCGTGGTGAACGCGCCTGCCTACGCGCGCCTGGTGCGTGCGGAGGTGCGTACGGTACGGGAGCTGCCGTACGTCGACGCGGCGCGGTTGTCCGGCAGCAGGGTGGTCGGGATGCTGTGGCGGCACGTGCTGCCGAACAGCGTGATGCCGGTGCGGGTGCTCGCGCCGTTGAACTGCGGTTGGGCGATGCTCGCGCTGGCGGGACTTTCGTTCGTCGGCCTTGGTGTGCCGATCCCGCAACCGGAGTGGGGCGCGATGATCAGCATCGGCAGCTCCGACATCGTCGCGGGCCGCTGGTGGACGTCGGTGCCGCCGGGCCTCGCGTTGCTGGTGTGCGTGCTCGCGTTCAGCATGATCGGCGAGGGGTTGCAGGAGCGCAGCATGCGGAGGTCGACATGAGCGGCCTGCTGCGGATCGAGGACCTGTCGGTTCGGATAGGCGCCGGTACGAACGCGGTGGCCGCGCTGTCGGACGTGTCGCTGCAGGTCGACCGCGGCGAGGTCGTCGGGCTGGTCGGCGAGAGCGGCGGCGGCAAGAGCATGCTCGCCCGATCGATCATCGGCCTGCTGCCCGGCGCCGCGAACGCGGACGGCCAGGTGTACGTCGACGGCGACGACGTGCTCGCCATGGACGCCGCGCGGCTGGCCGCACACCGCGGGCACGGCGCGGCGATGTGCTTCCAGAACCCGCGGTCGGCGCTCTCGGCCGTACGTACGGTGGGTCGCCAGCTCACCGACCGGCTCGAGGTGCACCAGGAGCTGCGCGGCAGGGCGGCGCGCGATGCTGCGGTCGGTCTGCTCGAGCAGGTTGGCATCCGTAACCCGCGACGGCGGTTCGACTCGTACCCGCACGAGCTCTCCGGCGGTATGTGCCAGCGGGTCATGGTCGCGCTGGCGCTCGCCTGTGCGCCCGCACTGCTGCTCGCCGACGAGCCGACCACCGGGCTCGACATCACGCCCACCCGCGAGATCCTCGGCCTGTTCCGTAAGGCGGCCGACGACGAGGGCCGCGGGGTGCTGCTCATCTCGCACGACCTCGCGTCGGTCGGCACCGTCTGCGACCGGGTGGTCGTGCTATACGCGGGAACGGTGGTCGAGAGCGGTCCCACCGCGCAGCTGCTGTCGCAGCCCGCGCACCCGTACACCCGCGCGCTGCTGCGGTCGGTGCCCGACTACGACGGCACTGCGGTCACCGCCACACCAGGCACCATGCCGCTGTTGCGGGAGGCGCCGGAGAGCTGCCCGTTCGCGCCGCGGTGCGAGAACGCCGACGACGCGTGCCGGTCGTCACGCCCTGCGCTCCTCGATCGCGACGGCCGCTGGTCGGTGGCGTGCTTCCACCCGGCCAGCGGACCGGCACTGCAGGTCACGGAACCGCCTGCGACCGAAGGGGCACGCGGTGCCGCAGAAGGGGAGGGCGACCCGCAGGCGCTCGACGTGACGTCGGTCGACGTCGTCTACGGCGGACGGTTCGGCGGCCGTGGGCACCGTGCGCTACACGACGTCTCGGTCACCGTCGCGCACGGCGAGAGCGTCGGCATCGTCGGCGAGAGCGGCTGCGGCAAGAGCACTCTGGCGCGCGTGATCGCCGGCCTGCAGCCGGTTTCCGCGGGCTCGGTGCAGGTCGAGGGCGCGCAGCTGACCAAGATGTTGCGGTCCGAGCGCCGGCAGCTGCACCGACGCGTGCAGATGGTGTTCCAGGACCCGCAGGGAGCGTTGAGCCCACGGCGTACGGTGCTCGACGCCGTCAGCGAACCGCTGCGGATGCTCGGGCTCGGCAAGGAAGAGCGGCGGGTGCGGGCCGAGGAGGCTGTGCTGCAGACCGGCCTGGGGGCGGAGATCCTGGACCGCAGGCCGAGCCAGCTCTCCGGCGGACAGGCGCAACGGGTGGTTATAGCGCGTGCGCTCGTCGTCGACCCCGAGCTGGTCGTACTGGACGAACCGACGTCCGCGCTCGACGTCACCGTGCAGGCGCAAGTGCTCGACCTGATCCGGTCGCTCGCTGCGGAACGCGAGCGCAGCTTCGTGTTCATCTCGCACGACCTCGCCACCGTACGCGGGTTCTGCGACCGGGTCGTCGTGCTTTACCTCGGTCGGGTCGTCGAGGAGGGCCCGGCCGACCGGGTGTTCGCCGAACCCATGCACCCGTACACGCGTGCGTTGCTCGCCAGCGCGCCCCGGTTGCGCGGCGACGCACCCACGGGCACCGTGACGCTGTCGCGCGACCTGGACCAGGCGGAGGCGACCACCGGCTGCCCGCTCGTTCCGCGCTGTCCGTACGCGGTGGCGGAATGCGAGCAACCACAGGAGTTGTACGAGTACGAGCAGGGCCGGCGAGCGGCCTGCCACCGGGTACCGGAGATCAGCACGCCGGTCGTGGTCGAGAAGGGGGGGAGTAGTGGGCGCAGGAACGTTCCGGGTAGCCGTGGACATCGGCGGCACGTTCGTGGACGCGATGGAGCTGGACACGCGCACCAGCGCTGTCCGCTTCCGCAAGGCGTCCACGACCCCCGCGCGTCCGTGGGAGGGTGTGCTCGACGCGGTGACCGCGCTCGACACCGACCTCACGCGGGCGGAGTTGTTCATCCACGGCACAACGCTCGGTCTCAACGCGGTGCTCGAACGCCGCGGCGAGACCACCGGCATCATCACCAACGACGGGATGCGCGACATCTTCCTGCTTGGCCGTGGCAACGTGCCACCCGACCACATGTACGACTTCCAGTACGAACGGCCGCCAGGTCTCGTACAGCGCAAGCACACCGTGGGGGTGAAGGGCCGGCTCGACTACCAGGGCAACGTGGTCGAGGAGCTCGACGAGGACAGCGTGCGCGATGCCGCCCGCATGCTCGTAGAAGAGCACCAGGTGCGGTCGATCGCCATCTGCTTCCTGCACTCGTTCCGCGACCCGACGCAGGAGCGCGGCGCCGCGGAGATCGTGCGCGCAGCCCACCCGGATGTCACGGTGTCGATCTCCACGGACATCGCGCGCGAGTACCGGGAGTATGAACGCACGAGCACCACGGTGCTCGACGCGTACATCCGGCCGATCTTCGAGCGGTACGTCGGTGAGCTGGAGCGCGCGCTCGGCGGGCGCGGCTTCGCCGGCCAGTTCCTCATCATGCGATCCGGCGGCGGTTCGATGACCGCGGAGGCGGCGAAGGTGTCGCCGACGCACACCATCCTCTCCGGGCCGGCAGGCGGCGTCGTCGGCGGTACGTTCCTCGCCGAGGTGCTCGACCGGCAGAACCTGCTCACCTTCGACATCGGCGGCACGTCGCTCGACGCGTGCGTGATCGAACGCGGCAGTGCGGCAGCGACGCACGAGGCTGCGCTCGAACAGTTCCCGTTGCTCGTGCCTACGTACGACATCCGCACCATCGGCGCCGGCGGCGGTTCCATCGCCTGGCTGGACCGCGGTCTGCTGAAGGTGGGCCCGCAGAGCGCAGGTGCCGACCCTGGCCCGGTCTGTTACGGCCGCGGGGGCACCACGCCCACCGTCACCGACGCGGCCGTCTGCCTCGGCTACGTCGACCCGGCGAGCTTCCTCGCCGGCGAGATGGAGCTGCACGTCGACCGGGCGCGCGCCGCGCTCGAGCAGGAGATCGCGCAGCCACTCGGTATGGAGGTCGAACCGGCCGCTGCGGGTGTGTTCGACGTAATGCTTGCGCGGACGGTCGGTGCGGTGCGGCAGATCACCGTCGAGCGCGGGCACGACCCGCGGGTGTTCTCACTGCTGGCGTTCGGCGGTGCGGGCCCGTTGACCGCGCCGCTGTTGGCGAGGGAGATGGGCATCCGTGAGGTGGTCGTACCGTTCGCGCCGTCCGGGTTCTCTGCATGGGGAATGCTCAGCGCCGACGTCGTCGACGACGTCGCCCGTACGGTGATGGCACCGCTCGACGAGCTCGACCTCGACCAGCTCGCGGCTACGTTCGACGAGCTCGGCGTGGAGGCGACCAAGTCGCTGGCCACGCAGGGCGTCGCCGCCGAGCGTGCGATCCTGCAGCGACAGCTGGAGATCCGCTACCTCGGGCAGGAGCACACCCTGCCGGTGCCCGTCGGTGAGCAGCTCGACCACGACACCATCAGGGCGGCGTTCGAGGAGCTGCACGAGACCCGCTACGGGCACGTGATGAGCAACCGGCTGCAGGTGCTCAACGTGCGGGTGCGCGGCATCGGCCGCACCGCACGGATCGAGGTGCCCACGTTCCCTGCGGGCGACGGCGACCCGGCGCAGGCACACACCGGCGACCGGCAGGCGTACGACTTCGGTACCCGTGCGCTGGTGCCGTTCGCCGTCTACGACAGGTCCCGGCTGGAACCCGGCGACGCGTTCGCCGGCCCCGCGCTTGTCGACGAGGGCACCTCGACCACCGTCGTGCACAGCGGGCAGCGGGTCACCGTCGACGAACACGGCTACCTGCTGGTGACTGCGGAAGGAGGTGCGCGATGACCGAAGGCGTGGACGGTGCCACCGTCGAGGTGGTGCGGTCGTACCTGGTGGCGACGGCCGAGGAGATGCGTGCGACGTTGATCCGTACGGCGTTCAACCCGGTGATCTACGAGGTGCTCGACTTCGGCATCTCCGTCTATGACGCGAAGCTGCGGCTGGTGGCCGAGGCCACCGGGCTGACCTTCTTCCTCGGCGCGAACGACTACTCGCTGCGCAAGGGCGTCGAGTACGTCGGGGTGGAGAACCTGCACCGCGGCGACATCGTCATGCTGAACTACCCGTACTGGAACGCTGCACACGCGTACGACGCGACGCTCTTCATGCCGGTGTTCTTCGATGGCACGCTGGTCGGCTTCCTCTGTGTGCGTGCGCACTGGATGGACCTGGGCGCCAAGGATCCCGGCTACGTGCTCGACTCCACCGACATGCACCAGGAAGGCCTGATCTTTCCCGGCACGAAGGTGTTCGAGCGGGGCGAGCCGGACGAGAAGATCCTCGAACTGATCAGGTTCAACTCGCGGATGCCCGAACTGGTGATCGGCGACCTGCACGCGCAGGTGGCCGCACTGCGTACCGGCGAGCGCCGCTTCCACGAGATCCTCGCCAAGTTCGGCGTGCCGTCGGTGAACACCGCCGTCGAGCAGTACCTCGCCGTGTCGGAGACCAGGTCGCGGGACGCGCTGCGTGCGCTGCCGCAGGGATCTTGGACCGCGGTGGACTGGCTGGACGACGACGGCGTCAGCGACGACCCGGTGCGGATGCAGGTCACAGTCACCATCGCCGACGGCACGCTCACGTGTGACTTCACCGGCTCCGCACCGGCCACCGCAGGGCCGGTGAACATGCCGTACGGCGCGACGCTGGCGATGTGCAAGGTGGTGCTGAAAGCACTGACGTCGCCGGACGAACCGTCCAACGGCGGCACCACCGCCGCGCTCGACGTCATCGCCGAGTCGGGCCAGTTGTTCCACGCCGTCTACCCGGCACCGACGTTCACGCTGTGGACCGGCATCGTCGCGTTCGAGCTGATCTACAAGGCGCTCGCGCAGGGCATGCCGGACCGGCTCGCGGCGAGCTCGGGCGGTGACGTGCCCGGCTTCATGATGGTCGGTGAACACCCGGAGACCGGTGAGTTCTTCGCCGTGAGCAACAACGACCCGGTCGGTTGGGGCGGCAACCCCGACCACGACGGCATCGACGCTACCATCCACCTGTCGGAGAGCACCGTGCGCAGCACGCCGATCGAGGTGCTTGAAGCGCGTACGGGGATGTTCTTCGAGCGGGTGGAAATCAGGCGTGACTCCGCAGGTGCGGGACAGTTCCGTGGCGGCTGCGGGTTGCGGCGCGACATCAGGTTCCGCAGTCCCGGTGAGTTCCTCTCGGTGATCAAGAAGACGAAGAGCCGGCCGTGGGCGCTGGGCGGCGGGCAGGAGCCGGAAGCCAACCAGGTCATCGTGTTCCCCGGCACCGAGCGGGAGCGCCGGGTGAGCACTACGCGGGTTGCAGTGCAGCCGGGCGACCGGATCACCTTGCTCACCGCGGGTGGCGGCGGGCACGGCGACCCGCGGGAGCGCGACCCCGAGTCGGTGCGCCACGACGTAGCCGAGGGCTACCTCTCCGCCGAGACCGCCCGCGAGGTCTACGGTGTCGAGGAGACCACGTGACCCAGCCGGTGCTCGACGGCGCGACCACGGAGGTGGTGCGGTCGTACCTGGTCGCTGCGGCGGAGGAGATGCGTGCGACGTTGATCCGTACGGCGTTCAACCCGGTGATCTACGAGGTGCTCGACTTCGGTATCTCCGTCTATGACGCGAAGCTGCGGCTGGTCGCGGAAGCCACCGGGCTCACCAGGTTCCTCGGCGCGAACGACTACTCGCTGCGCAAGGGCGTCGAGTACGTCGGGGTGGAGAACCTGCATCCCGGCGACATCGTGCTGCTGAACTACCCGTACTGGAACGCCGCACACGCGTACGACGCGACGTTGTTCATGCCGGTCTTCTCTGAGGGCAGCCTGTTCGGCTACCTGTGTGTGCGTGCGCACTGGATGGACCTGGGGGCCAAGGATCCCGGCTACGTGCTGGATTCCACGGACGTCCACCAGGAGGGGTTGCTCTTCCCCGGCACGAAGGTGTTCGAGCGCGGCGCACCTGATACGAAGATCCTCGAACTGATCAGGTTCAACTCGCGGCTGCCAGAACTGGTGATCGGCGACCTGCACGCGCAGGTCGCTGCACTGCGTACCGGCGAGCGGCGCATCCACGAGATCCTTGCCAAGTTCGGTCGCCGTACGGTGGAGCGGGCGATCGACCAGCTGATCGAGCTCGGTGCGGCCACCGCGACGGAAATGCTGCGCGGCCTGCCGCAGGGCTCCTGGACCGCGGTGGACTGGCTGGACGACGACGGCGTCAGCGACTACGCGGTGCGGATGCAGGTCACCGTCACCATCGCCGACGGCACCATGACGTGTGACTTCACCGGCTCCGCACCCGCGACCCGCGGCCCAGTGAACCTGCCGCTCGGCTCCACCATCGCCTGCGCCAGGGTCGCGTACAAGGCCTTCACCACGCCGTACGAGCAGGCCAACGCAGGGCACTTCGCGCCGCTACGGGTGCGTACCGAACCTGGCACGCTCTTCCACGCCACGTACCCGGCGGCGACGTTCACCCAGTGGACAGGCAACCTCGCCGTCGAGCTGATCTACAAGGCGCTCGCGCAGGGCATGCCGGACCGGGTCGCCGCCTGCTCTGGTGGTGACGTGCCCGGCTTCATGATGGTGGGCGAACACCCGGAACACGGCGGGTTCTACGCGATCAGCAACAACGACCTCGTCGGTTGGGGAGCCAGCGCGACACACGACGGCCACGGCCCGGCGAACCACATCTGCCAGACCGCGGGACACAACACGCCGGTCGAGGTGCTCGAAGCGCGCTCCGGCATGGTCGTCGAACGGCTGGAGATCCGCTGCGACTCCGCCGGCGCCGGCAGGTTCCGCGGCGGCTGCGGGTTGCGGCGCGACATCAGGTTCCGCAGCGCCGGTGAGTTCCTCTCGGTCATCAAACGGACCAAGACGCCGCCGTGGGCGCTGGCCGGCGGCGCGGAGCCTGAACCCAGTCAGGTACTTGCGTTCCCCGGCACCGAGCGCGAGCAACGCGTCGGCACCAAGCGGCTCACCGTGCGGCCGGGCGACCGCATCTCGTTGCTGACCGCCGGTGGCGGCGGACACGGTGACCCACGCACGCGCGACCCTGACCTCGTGCGTGCCGACGTCGCAGAAGGGTACGTATCCGCCGCAGCCGCGCGGAACGACTACGGAGTCGAGGTGAGCAGGTGAGCGAGTCCCCTGACGTGTTGTTGCACAGCTGCACGCTCGTCGACGGCGTAGGCGACGAGCCGCTCCCGCATGCGGCCGTGTGGATCAGCGACGGCCGGATCCAGCTGTGCGGGCCCGAGGCGACGGTACGGGCGGCGGCGCCCGCTGACCGGGTCGACGTGGACCTCGACGGCGGTTACCTGATGGCCGGGCTGATCAACATGCACACGCACTTCTCGCTGGCGCTGCCGGGCAACGCCGGCAACGACGTGCGTGCGCTCGACCCGCACGGGCTCGCGCTGTACATGGCAGCAGGGGCGCGCAAGACCCTGCACAGCGGCGTGACCACCGTAAGGTGCGTCGCGGAGAAGGACCACGCCGACTTCGCGCTGCGCCGTGCGATCGACGCGGGTTGGACGCCTGGCCCGCGCATCTACACCGCAGGCCGGGGGCTGGTGTGCACCGGCGGGCACGGCCACGACAACACCGACACGCTCGAGTGCGACGGGCCGGCGGCGTTCCAGCGTGGCGTACGGGCGCAGCTGAAGGCCGGCGCCGACCTGATCAAGGTGATGATCTCAGGCGGCATCGCCGGCGAGCACGAGTCGATCGACACCCCGCAACTGTCGCGGGAGGAGATGGCCGCGGTCATCGGCACCGCGCACGCGTGGCGTCGCAAGGTGACCGCGCACGCCGGGCCGGCTTCGGTGATCGAGGAAGCGGTGCGTCTCGGCCTCGACTGCGTGGAGCACGGCTACGAGCTGACCGAGGAAGTCGCAGCGCTGATGGCCGAGCACGGCACCCAGCTGGTGCCCACCCTCGTGGTCACCCGGTGCGGCGAGTTCCTCGACGCGCTCGGCGTACCCAGCTGGATGCAGCGGCGGTCGCTGTCCGCCGGCCCGCGGCACGCACAGAGCTACAAGCTCGCGCTCGCCGCCGGCGTCGAGGTGCTGCTCGGCAGCGACATGCCACCGTTCCAGCCGTTCGAGGGCACCACCGCAGTGGTGCGGGAGCTTGAGCACATGGCCGGTTTCGGGCTCGCGCCGTACGCGGCCCTGCGGGCCGCGACGATCGGCCCTGCGCGCTGGTTGCGTGCCGACGACCAGCTCGGCACGGTGGAGCCTGGCAAGCTGGCCGACCTGATCGCCATGGACACCGACCCGACGGAGGACGTGTCGGCGTTGCGTAGCCTGCGATGGGTGATGAAGGACGGCGAGGTCGTCCGCGACGACAGGCGGGAGGAGCTGCCGTGACTGACATGGAGCTGTACGACCTGCGCGTCACCGTCGACCACATCGAGGGGCGGTCGGTGTGCGGCCTGCAGGTCGGTGACTACTTCGAGCTGGTCAACAGCGCGGAGCTGCGGTTGCCGGCTGGCAAGCACTTCTGCGTCTTCGCGCTGCAGTCGGTGCTGCCGTTGTTGCCGGCGAAGCAGCGGCAGCTGCCCGCAGCCGACTGGCTGGAACGCGACTCGCTGGTCTGCTGCCCCGATCCGGACGAGCGCGTGGTGATGCGGATCGAGCGCATCGGCCTGCGGCAGATGAACTCCGCGGACCTGACATGAGCGGCTACGCGGAGATCGGCCTCGGCCTGCAGTCGGACAAGCGCGGCGCCGACTACGCACGGCTGGCCGAGCTGGCCGAGGACACCGGCTTCGACGTGCTCAGCGTGTTCAGCGACCTGCTGTACCAGCCGCCGATCTACGCGCTGCTCGAGATGGCTCGGGTCACGCAGCGGGTGCGGTTGGGTGCGGCGTGCTGGAACCCGTACACCATGCACCCGTACGAGATCGCCGGCCAGCTCGCCGTGCTGGACGACGCCTCGGACGGCCGTGCCTACCTCGGGCTCGCGCGCGGCACCTGGCTGGACGCGATCGGCATCAGGCAGCGGCGACCGGTTGCGCACCTGCGTGACGCCGTGCGAGTGATCCGCGCGCTGTTGCGCGGCGACGGCACCGGCGTCGAGGGTGATGTCTTCCGGTTGGCGCCTGGCACCCGGTTGCGCTACCCGTTGCCCGACCGCGTACCGCCGCTGCTGATCGGCACCTGGGGCGAGCGCACGGCCGCGCTCGCCGGCGAGCTCGCCGACGAGGTGAAGGTCGGCGGCACCGCCAACCCTGCCGTGATCGACGTGTTGACCGAGCGCATCGCGGTCGGGCGCGCACGCGCCGGGCGTCCGGACGACGCGGTCGGCGTCGTGGTCGGTGCGGTGACCGTGGTGGACGAGGACGGCGCGGCGGCGCGGGCGAAGGCCCGCCTCGAGGTGGCCATGTACCTCGCCGTCGTCGGCGGGCTCGACCCGACCGTCGCGCTGCCGGGCGACCTGCTCGACGCGGTGAGCAAGCACGTCGACGCCGGCGACCACGAACGGGCCGGCGCATGCATCCCCGACGACGTGCTGGACCTGTTCGCGTTCGCCGGTACGCCGGAACAGGTGGCCGCGCAGGCACAGCGGCTCATCGACGCTGGCGCGAGACGGGTGGAGTTCGGTACGCCGCACGGGCTCACCGACGCCGGCGGAGTCGAGCTGCTCGGCCGGCGGGTGCTGCCGTTGCTGCGCCGCGGGACGCGGCCATGACCGCGCTCGACGTGCTGGTGCAGCGCCAGCCGGTGGACGAAGACGCACTGGGCGACCTGGTGGCCGCGGAAGCGGCCAGGCTCGGGGTCACCGCACGGGTCACCTGGGTGGACGACTGCACGTCACCGCCAGGCACGGGGGCAGTGCTCGTCACCGTGCCCGAGACCCCCGACCTGGCCGAGCTGCCGTACGGCGGTGCAGTGCGGGTCGACCTCGGTCACCGCGCACCGGACCTGTCGCCGCGGCTGGCCCACCACATCCAGGGCAGGGGAGTCGACGGGGTGCGCTGGGCCGTACGCACACTCGTCCACCACGACCGGTGGCAGGCACGACGGGTGGCGTACGGCGACGAGCCGGAGCAGTTCGGCGAGCTGTGGCTCCCCGACACCCCGACGCGCGCACCCGTGGTGGTGCTGCTGCACGGCGGGTACTGGCGGTCGCGCTGGCAGCTCGACCTGATGGACGCGCTCGCCGTCGACCTCGCCGGGCGCGGCTTCGCCGCGTGGAACGTCGAGTACAGGCGACCGGACCGGCACGGCTGGCCGGCCACCGTCGCCGACGTGGACGCCGCCGTGCGGTACGTCGCGCAGCTCGCCGCCACCCATCCGGTGGACGCCGGCCGGGTCGCGCTCGTCGGCCACTCCGCGGGTGGCCAGCTCGCGCCGCGAGCCGCCGCCGACCTGCTCGAGACGACGGACGCACAGGTGCGGCCGGCCTCGGTGGTCGTGCAGGCCGGGGTCGTCGACCTGCACGAGGCACAGCGCCGCGACCTCGGCGAGGGTGCGGTGGCGAACGCGCTCGGCGGTACGTGCGACGAGCTGCCCGACACCTACGCGTCCGCCTCGCCGCTGCTGCGGCTGCCGGTCGGCGCCCACCAGCTGGTGGTCACCGCTCGTGCGGACAGCCCGGATCTGAACGAGATGAACCGCAGGTACGCCGCAGCCGCAGAGGTTGCCGGCGACGCCGTCACAGCGTTGCATGGAGATGGCGACCACTTCACCCTGATCGCCCCGGAGAGCCAGTTGTGGGCGGACACCGCGGCGGTGCTCGCCGCCCGGTTGTCACCTTGAGGAGGTATGCCATGGACGGGGGTACCGTCGCTCATCCCGAGGTCGTGCAGGTCATCGAGGACCTGTACCAGGCGCTCGGTGACCGGCCGGCGTTCGACCGCCAGCTCGACCCCGACGTCACCGTCTGGGAGAGCGACGCCGAGCAGCTGCTGACCGGGCTCGCCGAGCTCGACCGGCTACGTGACGCACGCGCCGAGCGGTCCGGTGACGGGCCGGCACCGCAGTCGGTGGCCGCCGAGGGCATCAAGGTGGACGGCTGGGACGACGCCGCCGTAGCGAAGTACCTGCTGCGGGTGCACTACGGTGACCCGGCCATCGCCGACCGGTGCTTCCGGGTCACCGACGTGCTGCGCCACGGCGACACCGGCTGGCGGATCGTCCACCATCACGCCGAGGCGCTCTCGCTCGTCGACCGCCGCGTCGCGCCGCCGGCGGGGAAGCACACGTACGGCAGCTACCTGCGCCTGGACGAGCTGCTCTCGTGCCAGACCCCGTTGACCGACGCCCACGACGAGCTGCTGTTCGTGATCATCCACCAGGTGTACGAGCTGTGGTTCACCCAGGTGCTGCACGAGGCCGCGCTGCTGCAGCGCCGGCTGGAGGACGGTGACAGCGCGGGCGCGCTGCACACCACGAGGCGGATCGCGAAGATACTCAAGACCGTCGTTGGCCAGCTCGACGTGCTGGAGACGATGACACCGCGCCAGTTCGCGTCGTTCCGGCCGCAGCTCGGCTCGGCCAGCGGTTTCCAGTCCAACCAGTTCAGGGAGATCGAGGCGGTGCTCGGCCGCCGTGACTTCAAGCCGTCCACCATGGACGCGCGGCTGGTCGCCGCCACCGGCCGCAGGTCGGTCTTCGACTCGCTGCTGCGCTACCTGGCGACCGCCGGCTTCGCCGTACCCGCGCACGCGCTCGACCGCGACCCTGGCACCGAGTGGCAGCCGGACGCCGAGGTGCAGCAGGTGCTCGCGGAAGTGTACGCCGACGAGCGGAACCCGGCCGCGGAGCTCTGCGAAGCCCTCGTCGACGTCGACGAGGGCGTGCAGGAGTGGCGCTACCGGCACGTGAAGATGGTGGAACGGATCATCGGCACCAAGCTCGGCACCGGCGGGTCGACGGGTGCCGACTACCTGCGATCGACGTTGTTCCGACCGGCATTCCCCGAGCTGTGGCAGGTGCGCAGTGTGCTGTGAGAGCAGAGCCGAGGCCGAGGAGCTCGACGCGCGCGACCCGCTGCGGCTCGCCCGTGACAGGTTCACCCTGCCCGACGGTGTCGTGTACCTGGACGGCAACTCGCTCGGCGCGTTGCCCACCGCCGTACCTGACGCGGTCGCCGACGCCGTACACCGGCAGTGGGGCACCGACCTGATCGGTTCGTGGAACAACAACGGTTGGTGGACGTTGCCGCAGCGGGTCGGTGACCGCATCGGCGCGCTCGTAGGCGCCGCACCCGGCCAGGTGATCTGCGGTGACTCCACCAGCGTGCAGCTGTTCCAGGCGTTGGTCGCGGCTGCCAGGCTGCGTCCCGAGCGGACGGTGCTGGTGACCGACGGCGCGAACTTCCCGACCGACCAGTACCTCGCCGACGCGGTCGGGCGGATGCTCGACCTGGACGTGCAGCGGGTGTCGCCGGCCGAGCTGGCGCTCGACGACGACACGGCGGTCGTCTCGCTGAGCGTCGTCGACTACCGCACCGGCGAGCTGTGGGACGTCGAGGCGATCACACGTGCGGTGCACGACACGGGTGCGCTGATGGTGTGGGACCTCTGCCACGTCGCCGGTGCGCTGCCGTTCGACCTGGACGCGCTGGGCGCCGACGCCGCCGTCGGGTGCGGCTACAAGTACCTCAACGGCGGCCCGGGCGCGCCCGCGTGGCTGTACCTGGCGGCGCGGCACCAGCAGGCCGCTGACCTGCCGCTGACCGGATGGACCGGCCGAGCCGACCCGTTCGGGCTCGCCCAGCACTACGAGCCGGCCGACGGCATCGAGCGGGCGCGCATCGGCACGCCGCCGCTGCTGTCGATGCTCGCCCTGGACGCCGCGCTCGACGTCTGGGACGGCGTGGATCTCGCCGACCTGCGGACCAAGTCGCTCGCGCTCGGCGACCTGGTGATCGCCAGGGCCGACGCGCTGCGGCCGTACGGCATCGAGGTGGTGACTCCGCGCGAGCACCATCGCCGCGGCTCACAGGTGTCGCTGCGGCACGAGCAGGCGTACGAGCTCTGCCAGGCACTCATCGCCCGCGGCGTGGTCGGCGACTTCCGCGCGCCGGACATGCTCCGTCTCGGACTCACCCCGCTGTACCTGAGCTACCGCGACGTCTGGGACGCCATGGACGTCCTCGCGGAGGTGCTCGCCACCGGCGCCCACCACGACCCCCTATACGCCCGCAGCGCGGACGCCGCAGTCACCTAGCTTCAGCCGAGGGTGCGGTAGCGGGCCGCGCGGGTGGCCCGTAGTGCGTCCCGGTTCTGGTCGGCCAGGGTGGTGAGCTCCTGCTCGACGGTTGCCGCGATTCTCGTGACGAAGGCGTCCGGCTCGTCGGCGGCGTCGGGGAGCTCGGGCACGATCCGGTCCACGATGCCGTCAGCGAGTAGGTCGGCCGACGAGATGCGCTGGGCCTCGGCGAGCTCGCGGGCGCGGTCGGTCGTGCGGTGCACGATCGCGGACGCGCCTTCCGGCGGCAGCGCGGCGAGCCAGGAGTGCCCGGCCGCGAGCACCCGGTCGGACGGGAGGAACGCGAGCGCCGCGCCACCCGCGCCCTGCCCGAGCAGCACGCAGACGACCGGCACCGGCAGCGTGACCAGGTCGGCGAGGCAGCGGGCGATCTCCGCGCCCAGACCGCCTTCCTCGGCCTGTACGGACAACTCCGCGCCCGCGGTGTCCACGACCGTCACGACCGGGAGGTCGAGCTCGGCGGCCAGCCGCATCCCGCGCCTGGCCGCGCGCAGCCCCGCCGGTCCCAGCTGCCGGCCGGCGCGCTGGTCGTCGCGGTCCTGGCCGAGCACCAGGCACGCCATCGTGCCGAACCTGGCGAGGGCGAGCACCAGGCCGGGCTCGCGCTCGCCCTCGCCGGTGCCGCGCAGCCGGGTGACGTCGGTGGCGGCATGCTTCAGCAACGCCCGCACGCCTGGCCGGTCGGCGCGCCTGGAGCGCTCGACGGACTCCCAGACGGATGTGGCGTCGGCCGCCACCGCGTCCTGCGGTGCCGGTAGCCGGTCGCCGCGGCGCCGTTCTGTCAGTACGGCCAGCGCGCGGTCGGCGATGCCGGCCAGCTGCTCGGGTGGCACGACCGCGTCGAGCAGGCCATGACCGAGCAGGTTCTCCGCGGTCTGCACGCCGTCGGGGAACTCGTCGCCGTACAGCGCCTCGTACACCCGCGGGCCGAGGAAGCCGATGAGGGCTCCCGGTTGCGCGGCGGTGACGTGGCCGAGCGCACCCCAGGACGCGAACACCCCGCCGGTCGTCGGGTGCCTGAGGTAGACGAGGTACGGTAGCCCGGCCTGCCGGTGTTGCATGAGCGCGGCGGAGATCTTCACCATCTGCACGAACGCCCGGGTGCCCTCCTGCATCCGGGTGCCGCCGGACGCAGGCGACGCGAGCAGCGGCAACTGCTCTCTGGTCGCGCGCTCCACGGCGGCCGTGATGCGTTCCGCGGCCGCGACCCCCACCGAGCCGGCGAGGAAACCGAACTCGCACAGCACGACGGCGACGCGGCGGCCGTGGATCCTGGCCTCGCCGGTGAGCACCGCCTCGTCCAGGCCGGTGCGCTCCCTGGCGGTGGCCAGGTCGCGCGCGTAGCCGGTGTCGGCAGTGTTCGTCTTCGCCGGTTCGTCCCACGAGGTGAGGCTGACCGCGTCCAGTACGGTCGCGGCCAGGTCGAGTGCGGACACCCGTCGTGTCATGCTCCGAGTCTAGATCTCGTGCTTCTGTTACGGTCGTCATGAACGCGGCTGATCGGAGGCGAGGGGTGGGGCCGTGCGATCCGTACCCGAGGACGCGGTGGCCGTGGTCACCGGCGCCGGTCGCGGCATCGGCCGCGCGGTGGCGCGACGCCTCAGTGCGGCCGGTTTCCGGGTCGGTCTGACCGCACGCAACCGCGCCGACCTCGCGGCCACGGCGGACGCCTGTGCGGGCCCGACACTTGTGGTGCCCGCGGACATCACAGATCCCGCCGGTGTCGCCGAGGTGTTCGGCGCGGTGGAGGACCGGTGGGGTCGCGTCGACGTCCTGGTCGCCAACGCCGGCGCCGGCATGTCCGCAAAGGTGCAGGAGACCAGCGACGAGGACTGGCAACGGATGCTCGACCTCAACCTCACCGCGCCGTTCCGCTGCATGCGGCAGGTGGTGCCTGGCATGGTCGAACGCGGCGTCGGCAGGATCGTGGTGGTGGCGTCGGTCGCGGCCAAGGTGGGCGAGCCGTACGTCGCTGCGTACACCGCGAGCAAGCACGGGGTGCTCGGCCTGGTGCGGTCGGCCGCCGCCGAGCTCGCGCGCGCCGGGGTGACGGTCAGCGCCGTGTGTCCCGGCTACGTCGACACCCCGATGACCGCGGAAACCATAGCGAACATCGCGGACCGCACCGGCCGCAGCCGCGACGAGGCGCGCGCGGTGCTCGAGCGCAAGCAACCGACAGGGCGGCTGGTGACCGTCGACGAGGTCGCGGACGCGGTGTGGTTCTGTGTGAACAATCCTTCGGTCACCGGTCAGGGTGTCGACGTCGATGGTGGGGCGGTGCAGTCGTGAGCATGCAGCGGGTCAACCCGGGTGAGCTGGCTCGGCCGACGGGCTTCTCACACGCGGTGGTGGCGGAGGGGCGCACGGTGTTCCTCGCCGGCCAGACCGCGCTCGACGAGAACGGCGTCATCGTCGGCGACGACGTGGTCGCGCAGTTCGAACGGGCGCTCGGCAACCTGATCATCGCGTTGCGGGCGGCCGGCGGACGGCCGGACCAGCTCGCCAGCCTCACCGTGTACATCGTCGACGTCGACGACTACCGCGCGCGCCGTAAGGAGATCGGTGGGGTGTGGCGCCGGCTGGTGGGTGGCGATTACCCCGCCATGGCGGCGGTCGGGGTCACCCGGCTGTGGGACGTCGAGGCCATGGTCGAGGTGCAGGGCTTCGCCGTGCTGTGAAGGTCAGCGCAGCGAGTCGACGTACCGGTGTGCCGGCTCGGCGAGCTGCGCGCGCAGCGCGAAGAACAGATCCGCGGCGCGGGTGCCGTGCCAGTTGCTCGGCAGCACCTCGGGTGCGAGGCCGGGGTCGAGGAACGGCAGCCGCCGCCAGACGGTGAGCGCCTTGACGTAGTCGACGAACGCGTCGGCCGGGTCCTTGAACCTGCGCCGTTTCCACTTGGTCAGCAACGCCGCGTACTCGGCGAGGAAGTCGTCGTACAGCAGCTGCAGCTGGTCGAGGTCCCACCACTGGCGTACCTGCTCGCGGACGTCGCCGAACGCCAGGTAGTCGGCGCGGAACAGGTTCACGTACGGGGCCAGGTCGTACCGCTCGAGGACGTCGCGGGTCTCCTCGTCGAGATGTGCGGGCGCGATCCAGACGCCCGCGCCTACGGTGCCGAACCCGAGCCAGGTGAGCCGTGACCGCAGGGTATGGCGCTTCTGTCGCTGCGTCTCGGGCACGCTGAACACCGCGAGTAGCCAGCCGTCCTCCAGTCGTGCCCTCGTGCGTTCGAAGATCCGGCGGTCGCCCTCGTCGAGGATCGCGCGGGCGTGGTCGGAGAGGCCGTAGCCGGCCAGCCCGTCCTGACGCTGGGCTTCCAGAATCTCGCGCCGTTTCAGCCGGGAGATCGACGAGCGTACGGCGGGCTCGTCGACGCCGAGCTCGGCCAGCAGCCGGATGAGGGTCGCGATGCTGATCCAGCCGCCCTTCTCGCGGGCGTAGAGGCCGTAGATCGTCACGATGAGCGCCCGCGGCTGGAGTGCGCGGGTCTCCAGCAGGTCATCGATGGCCGTCACGGCGAACACGATATCGGGCCGCCGGCGTACGCCACGTCATCGGTATGTCGTGTGTCTTGACTGTCGTCACGAAAAAGGAATACTACGAGGTGCGGCTCGAAGCAGGAGGGGTCTTCATGCGGCTCACGCCCTCGGCACACCTGGACACGTTCTGTCGGGACAACCTGCCGCCTCAGGAGAGTTGGCCGGAGTTCCTCTTCGACCTACCCGACGTGCAGTACCCGGACCGGCTGAACTGCGCGGTCGAGTTGCTGGAACGCACGATCGACGAGCACGGTGCGCAGCGACAGTGCGTCGCCGCGCCCGGTGACCGATGGTGGAGCTACGGCGAGCTGGCCATCGTCTCGAACCGGATCGCCCGGCTGCTGGTCGACGAGTGCGGCATCGTGCCGGGGAACCGGGTGCTGTTGCGGGGGCCGAACAACCCGTGGCTGGTCGCCTGCTGGTTCGGCGTGCTCAAGGCGGGCGCGGTCGTGGTGACGACGATGCCGCTGCTGCGGCCGCGGGAGCTGAGCGCCATCCACGAGATCGCCCGCCTCGAGCTGGCGCTGTGCGACAGCCGGTTCCTCGACGGCCTGCGGGCTGCCGACATCGGCGCGACGCCCGTGGTCGCGTACGGCGGCGACGGCGCCGACGACCTCACCAACAGGCTCGGGCAGCACGACGGGACCTTCGATCCGGTCGACACGGCGGCCGACGACGTCGCCCTGCTCGCGTTCACCTCGGGCACGACCGGACGCCCCAAGGCCACCATGCACTTCCACCGCGACGTGCTGGTGAACGCCGACACGTTCTCCAAGCACGTGCTCGAGCCGCGCGCCGACGACGTGTTCATCGGCACCCCGCCGCTGGCCTTCACCTTCGGCCTCGGCGGCCTGGTGGTGTTCCCGCTGCGGGTCGGCGCGTCGACGGTGCTGGTGGAGCGGGCGACGCCCGACCAGCTCGCCGACCACATCGCCGAGTCGAAGGTGACGGTGTGCTTCACCGCGCCCACCGCGTACCGGGCGATGCTGGCGTCCGGCGAGCTGGCGCGGCTGGCCACGTTGCGCAGGTGCGTGTCCGCCGGCGAGCACCTGCCGGCGACCACCTGGCAGGCGTTCTACGACGCGACGGGCGTGCGGATCATCGACGGCATCGGCGCCACGGAGATGCTGCACATCTTCATCTCGGCGGCCGACGACGACATCCGGCCGGGATCGACCGGCCTGCCGGTGCCTGGCTACCAGGCCGTCGTGGTCGACCCGGACGGCAAGCCGGTGCCGGCGGGCACGGTCGGCCGGCTGGCGGTGCAGGGCCCCACCGGCTGCCGGTACCTCAACGACGAGCGCCAGGCGGTGTACGTCGAGAACGGTTGGAACATCACCGGCGACACCTTCGTACAGGACGAGGACGGGTACTTCTGGTACCAGGCCCGCAGCGACGACATGATCGTGTCGTCCGGCTACAACATCGCCGGACCCGAGGTGGAGGAAGCGTTGCTCGCGCACCCGGACGTCACCGAGTGCGCCGTCGTCGGCGTGCCCGACGTGGAGCGCGGCCAGCTGGTGAAGGCGTTCGTCGTCCTCCGCGCGGGCGCGGCTGCCGGCGAGGCGATGGTCAAGGAACTGCAGGACCTCGCCAAGCAGGAGATCGCCCCGTACAAGTACCCACGCGCGATCGAGTTCGTGGACAGCCTCCCCCGTACGGAGACCGGCAAGCTGCAGCGCTTCCGCCTGCGGGAACCCGCCGCGGGGTAGCGCCGCTTCAGCGGTAGAGGTCGCGGGCGATGATCGTACGCTGGATCTCCGTTGCGCCCTCGTAGATGCGGGGCGCTCGCACCTCGCGGTAGAGGTGCTCGAGCAGGTGGCCACGGCGCAGCGCCCGGGCGCCGTGCACCTGGACGGCGGCGTCCACGACGTACTGGGCGGTCTCCGTGGCGTACAGCTTCGCCATCGCCGCGTGGGTGGCCAGCCGGTCCTCGCCGGCGTCGTACGCGGCGGCCGCGCGGTACACCAGCAGGCGTGCGGCTTCGGTGCGGGTGGCCATCTCGGCGAGGGTGTGTGCCACGGTCTGCTGGTCTTTCAGCGGGCCGCCGAACGCCTCACGGGAACCGGCGTGCGCCACCGCGGCGTCGAGTGCGGCCCGGTACATGCCGACGGCGAACGCGCCGACGCTCGGCCGGAACAGGTCGAGCGTGCGCATCGCTACCCGGAAGCCGCGGTCGAGCTCGCCGAGCAGGTCGTCGCGGCCGACGGCGACACCGTCGAAGGTGAGCCGGCCGATCGGGTGCGGCGAGATCATGTCCAGGTGCTCGCCGTCCAGGCCGGGGCGGTCGGCGGGTACGACGAACGCGCTCACGCCGCGCGCGCCCGCGTCCGGTGTGGTGCGCGCGAACACCGTGTAGAAGTCGGCTTCGGGCGCGTTGGAGATCCAGATCTTCTCGCCGTGCAGCCGCCAGCCGGCGCCGTCGGGTACGGCCTGTAGGTGCAGCGAGGCGGCGTCGGACCCGGCGTCCGGCTCCGACAGCGCGAACGCGGCGACGGCGTCACCACGCGCGACCGCAGGCACCCACTGCTGTACGAGCTCCGCGCTGCCGGCCTGGAGCACCGGGTAGGTGCCGAGGCCCTGCAGGGCGAGCGCGGTCTCGGCCTCCGTGCTCACCGACGCGAGCGACTCGCGCAGCAGGCACAGGTCGACCGCGGCGGCCTGTCCGGACGGCGTCCCGTACGCAACGCCTGGGAACAGCCGGGCCAGCAGGCCGAGGTCGCCCATCGCGCGGACCAGCTCCCTGTTCACCTGCCCGTCGCGGCCACGTGCGGCGATCGGTGCCAGCGTGCTTTCTGCGACCGCGCGCACCCAGGCGGCGAGTTCGTGCTGCTCCGGCGTCAGGTCGAACGGCATCAACGTCCCTGCCAGTTCGGGTCGCGCTTGCCGGTGAACGCCGCGTGGAACTCGCGGTAGTCGGCACCGTTCATCAACAGCGCCTGCGTCACGGCCTCGAGCTCGAGCGAAGCGGACAGGCTCATGTCCTGCTCGCGCGACAGCAGCGCCTTCGTCTGCGCGTACGCCTGCCAGGGGCCGCCGGCCAGCCGCGCGGCGAGCGTAGCCACGGCCTCGTCGACCGCTGTCCCGTCGTCGACGAGTTGGCTCACCAGTCCCCACCGCTCTGCCTCCTCGGCCGGCAGCGAGTCGCCGAGCATCAGCAGCTGCGTCGCGCGGCCAAGCCCCACCAGGCGAGGCAGCAGGTACGCGGCGCCCATGTCGCCGCCGCTAAGCCCTACCTTCGTGAACAGGAACGCGAACTTCGCGGCGCGCGCAGCGACCCGGAAGTCGCTCGCCAGCGCGATCACCGCGCCGGCGCCAGCCGCCGTGCCGTGCACCGCGCTGATGACGGGCACCGGACACTCCCGCAGGCACCGTACGACCTCGCCGGTCATCCGGGTGAACGCCAGCAGCTCGTCCGGGCGCATCGCAAGCGTCGCGCCGATGATCTCGTCGACGTCGCCGCCGGAGCAGAACGCACGGCCCTCGCCGCGCAGCACGACCACCCGGATGTCGTCGCGGTGCGGCACCTCGGTGAGGAAGTCGCGCAGGTCCGCGTACGTGTCGAAGGTCAGCGCGTTGAGTCGCTCCGGCCGGTCGAACGTGACGGTGGCGACGGCGTCCGTCACGTCGAGCCTGAAGTGCCGCCATTCCTCGGTGAACGGAGCGGACCCGCGGAACGGGCTCATCGTCGACGACCTCCTTGGCGAGAGTGCATGTCACTCGGGCTGAGCCTACCGTTCTGTTGACGGTCGTCGCTAGTGCGACATACTCTCGGCAAGTGTCGTGGCGACAGGAGGCGCCCATGCGGGTCGCGGTGATCGGGGGAGGTCCCGGCGGGCTCTACTTCGCCGCGCTCACGGCGCAGCTCGACCGCGGCCACGAGATCACGGTCTGGGAGCGCAACGCCGCCGAGGACACGTTCGGCTTCGGCGTAGTGCTGTCGGACGAGACGCTCGGCGGCATCGAGCACGCCGACCCGGCGGTGTTCGCGGCGTTGCAGAAGGAGTTCGCGCGCTGGGACGACATCGACATCCATGCCGGCGGTGAGGTCATCACCAGCGGTGGGCACGGGTTCGCGGCGATCAGCCGCAAGCGCCTGCTGGAGATCCTGCAGGAGCGCTGCCGCGAGCTCGGCGTGACCGTCCACTTCCTCACCCCCGCGCCGCCGGTCGAGGAGCTGGCCGCCAGCCACGACCTGGTCGTCGCGTGCGACGGCGTCAACTCGCCGACCAGGCAGCGGTACGCCGACACGTTCCAGCCTACGGTCGACGTCCGCAACTGCCGGTACATGTGGCTCGGCACCGACCTGGTGTTCGACGCGTTCAAGTTCTACATCCGCGAGACGCCGTACGGCGTGATGCAGATCCACGGCTACCCGTTCGACGCGCACGGCAGCACGTTCATCGTGGAGATGCACGACGACGTGTGGCACGCGGCGGGCTTCGACCGCATCGCCGCAACCGACCTGCAGCCGGGGGAGTCGGACCAGCCGTCGATCGACGTGGTGCGCGAGCTCTTCGCCGACGTGCTCGGCGGCTACCAGGTGCTGGCCAACAACTCCAAGTGGCTCAGCTTCGCCACCGTGCGCAACGAGCGCTGGCGGCACGACAACGTCGTGCTGCTCGGCGACGCGGCGCACACCGCGCACTTCTCCATCGGGTCAGGCACCAAGCTGGCGATGGAGGACGGTCTCGCGCTCGCCGCGTGCCTGCACGAGAACAAGGACCTGGAGAGTGCGCTGACCGCGTACGAGGAGGAACGGCGGCCGGTGGTGCTCTCCACCCAGCGCGCCGCACAGGCCAGCCTGGAGTGGTTCGAGAACATCGGCCAGTACGTCGACCAGGAGCCGATGCAGTTCGCGTTCAACATCGTGACCCGCAGCCGGCGCGTCACGTATGACAACCTGCGGGTGCGCGACCCGGAGTTCGTCGCGCGGGTCGACGACTGGTTCGCCGACCACGAACGCCGCCGCGGCGTGGCACCCGGGGACGTGCGGCCGCCCATGTTCCAGCCGATGAAGCTGCGCGAGCTGGAGCTGCCCAACCGCATCGTGGTGTCGGCGATGGACATGTACCTGGCCGACGACGGCATGCCGAGCGACTTCCACTTCGCCCACCTGACGGGTAAGGCGCTCGGCGGCGCGGGCCTGGTGATGACGGAGATGGTCTGCGTCTCCCGAGAGGGAAGGATCTCGCCGGCCTGCTGCGGCATGTACGACGACGAGCACGTCGCCGCGTACCGCAGGATCACGGACTTCGTGCACGCGCACACCCAGGCGAAGGTCGGCATGCAGCTCGGTCACTCCGGCCGCAAGGGCTCCACCAGGCGGATGTGGGAAGGCATCGACCTCCCGCTGCCGGACGGGAACTGGGAGGTCGTCGCGCCTTCGCCGCTGCCGTACCAGCCGGGCGTCAACCAGGTGCCACGCGAGCTGACGGTCGGCGAGCTGGCCGAGATCAAGGACCAGTTCGTGGCCGCGACCCGCCGCGCCGAGCGTGCCGGCTTCGACCTGGTCGAGCTGCACTGCGCACACGGTTACCTGCTGTCGTCGTTCATCTCGCCGGTCACCAACGAGCGCACCGACGCGTACGGCGGCTCGCTGGAGAACCGGCTGCGGTTCCCGCTCGAGGTCTTCGCTGCCATGCGCGAGGTGTGGCCGCAGGACCGCCCGATCACCGTCCGCATCTCCGCCACCGACTGGGTCGAGGGCGGGGTCGACGTCGACGACGCGGTGCTCATCGCGTCGGCGTTCGCCGACGCTGGCGCGAACGCGATCGACGTCTCGACCGGGCAGGTGACGCCGGAGGAACAGCCGGCGTACGGCCGGTCGTTCCAGACGCCGTTCTCCGACGCCGTAAGGAACCGCACGGGGACCGCCACGGTCGCCGTCGGGGCGATCTCGTCGTACGACGACGTCAACTCCATCCTTCTCGCCGGGCGCGCCGACCTGTGCGCGCTCGGCCGGGTGCACCTGTACGACCCGAACTGGACTCTGCATGCCGCCGCCGACCAGGAGTACGACGGGCCAGGAGTGCGCTGGCCGCTGCCCTGGCAGGCGGGTAGGCGCAAGCCGCAGGCGGGCCGCGCCGACGGCCCCAAGCCCCGCCTGGAACTGATCCGCGAGGGCGAACGGACCACCAACCACGCCCGCTGGCACCCCCAGCCGTAGCGCGGGCCGGATGTCAGGCGCGGTGCTTGCGGTAGTCGGCGATGGCCTCGCAGACCTTCGCGACGTCGCTGTGGTCGTTGTAGTAGTGCAGCGACAGCCGCAGCACGTGACCGCGCGGGCTGGTGGCGATCCGGCGGTTGGCGAGGTACGCCGCGAGCTCGGTCGGCTGCTCGTCGACGATGGCGACCTGGGCGCCGCGCAGGGCGGGCTCGGCCGGCGACCACAGCTGCTCGCCGGCGCGGGCGAGCGACTCGTGCAGGTCCGTCGCCAGCTCGCCGACGTGTTGCCACACCGCCGCCTGGTCGGCGCGGGCCAGGCACCGCATGCCGGCGACCGCGCCATACGCGGACGGGATCGACGGCGTGCCGGTCTCGAACCGCCTCGCCGTCGGTGCGAGGTCGAGTGTGCGCGGGTCGAACGCGTACGGGTCGGACTGCGCGAACCACCCGGTGAGTTGCGGCGGCACCTCGTCGGTGAGGCCGCCGCGCACGTAGAGGAACGCGATCCCCGGGATGCCCAGCAGGTACTTCAGCGCACCCGCGACCAGGTAGTCGCAGTCGAGCTCACGCACGTCGATCGGCAGCACACCGGCGGCCTGGTAGGCGTCCACGAACACCCGCGCGCCCGCGTCGTGCGCCATGCCGACCACGTCGGCCACCGGCAGCCGCGCGCCATTGCGGTACGACGCGAGCGGCACCGACACCAGCGACACCCGGTCGCCCAGGGCCGCGGCGAAGTCCTCTGCGGGCAGCGTGCCGTCGCGGTCGGGCAGGTGGACGACCTCCGCGCCGCGCGGCCGCTGTGCCAGCCAGACGTGCGCGATGGAGGGGAACTCCATGTCGGTGGTGACGATCCGCGGGCGCTCCTGCCAGCCGTACGTCGAGGCGATCTGGAACGCCCCGTCCGACGCGCACGGCACGACGGCGACCTCGTCGGGGTGCGCGCCGATCAGCTCCGCGAACAGCTGCCGCGCCCGTGCCACCTCCGCCATCCAGCGATCCCAGGGCGCGCCGTACTCCCGCATGGTGTGCTGGAACTCGAGCAGTGCGGCGGAGAGGTCGGTCGACGCGGCGCCCTGGCTGCAGCTGGCCAGGTGCACGGTGTCGGTGAGCGAAGGGAACCGGTCCCTGAAGCGCGCCGGCGAATCGGCGTCGGCAGGCGTGGCACCGGGCACGAGACCTCCCCCGTAGCAGTTTCACAAATACTAAATTCCAGCATGCCGTCGGCCTCGGTGCCGGTCAAGCGGCGGCCGTCAGTAGCTCGGCGGCGTGACGGTGACGAGGAACGTCGCGCGCTCCGTCGAGCGGTTGCAGTACCGGTGTGGGCGGCGCGAGTCGAAGTAGCAGCTGTCGCCGACCGCCAGCGGATGCTCCTTGCCGTCCACCTCGACGACGAGCTCGCCGCGGAGCACGACCACGCACTCCTCCGAGGGATGGCTCCACGGCTCCGGTGCCGAGACACCACCGGGTTCGAGTGTGCCCTCGAGCACCTCGAGCCGGCCGACGCCCGGCGAGACCCGGGTGTACGTGATGCCGCCATGCGGGGAGCGGACGAGCATCCGGCGCTCGCGCGTGACGACCGCGGCGCTGTCCACGGCCTCCTGGTCGAACAGGCTGAAGATGGGCACCTCGAGTGCTTCCGCGACGCGTCGCAGCGTCTCCAGGCTCGGGTTGGTATGCCCGCGCTCGACCTGGCTGATCAGGCCGGGGGACAGGCCGGTGCGCTTGGCGAGCTCGGTCAGCGTCATGCCGCGTTCGGTGCGTACCGCTCGCACCCGCATCTCGACCACGCTGCAGCCTCCTCGCCCGACGGTCCGTTGTCCGTCATTGACAGTGCACGGTATCGCGCTTACATTCCCACGTACGCTTTTAGCAGTATCAAAATTCTGGTCAATCTCGCCGCTCGTGGAAGGCGAAGTCATGCCCGGTCAGGTGACGCCGCCCCGCCTCCAGCTGTGGGGCGGGATGCCGATGTTGTTCGTGCCGTTCCTCGTGATGCTGGCTGGCATCCTGGTGCTCGGCTTCAAGGGGCTCGCGTTACCCGAGGCGTTCTGGCCGATGGTCCTCGCCGGGCTGTTCGTCGGGCTGCTGCTCGCCAAGAGCAGGCAGGCGTACGTCGACGCGCTCATCCAGGGCATCGCGTCGCCGATGCTCGCGGTGATCCTGCTCGCCTGGTTCCTCGCCGGTGTCTTCGGCAAGCTGCTGAACGAGACCGGCGTGATCGACGGCCTGGTCTGGGTCGCCGCGGCCATCGGGCTGAGTGCGGCGTGGGTGCCGCTGCTCGCGTTCGTCGCCACGGCGATCCTGTCCATCTCGACGGGCACCTCGATCGGCACCATCCTCGCCGTCACGCCCATCCTGTTCCCCGCCGGCTTCTCCATCGGCGCGGACCCGCTGTTCCTCGTCGGCGCGATCCTCGGTGGTGCGTTCATCGGCGACAACCTCGCACCGGTCTCCGACACCACCATCGTGTCTGCCTACTCGCAGGGCGTCGACGTGCCCACGGCCGTGCGCTCGCGGTTGAAATACGCCGCGGTCGCTGCCGTGGTGACGCTCGCCGGCTACGTGGCTGTCGGCCTCTTCGGCCCCGCAGGGGAGAGCCGCGGCGGTGTGGAGGCCACCCCGGGCGGCCTGATCATGCTGCTCGCACCGTTACTGCTGATGGTGCTCATGATCCTGCGGTGGCACTTCGTCTCGGCACTGTTGGTGAGTACGGCGTTCGGCCTGGTGCTCGGGCTGGCGACCGGCCTGCTTGGCTGGGGTGACGTGCTGACCGTCGACGGCGAGACGTTCACCGCGAGCGGCGTGATCGTCGACGGCATGATGGGCTTCGTCGGTATCGCCGTGTTCACCATCTTCCTGATGGGCATGATCGGCACGTTCCAGGCCGGCGGCCTGATCGACTGGCTGGTGGAGAAGTCACAGCGGATCGCCAAGGGCCCACGCAGCGCCGAGGTGACGATGTACGGGCTGGCGCTGGGTATCAACGTGCTCACGACCGCGGGCACGCCGACGATGGTGATGCTCGGGCCGTACGTGCGCCGGCTGGGCAACTCGTTCAAGATCGCGCCGTGGCGGCGGGGCAACCTGCTCGACGCGGCTTCCACGACGATCCTCGGGTTCGTCCCGTACAGCGTCGCGGTGCTCATCCCGTTCGCACTCGCCGCCGACACCGTGAAGGACGCGAACCTGCAGAACTTCGACCCGGTGCACCTGGTGCCGTACGTCGTGTACTGCTGGGCGCTGATGCTCGTCTTCTGGGTTGCGGTGCTCACCGGCTGGGGCAGGGACCGGATGACGGACGAGGCGTACGACGAGGAGCGCAAGATCCTCGCCGACGAGGCCGATGATTCCGTCACAGCGGAAGAGCGCGGTTGATGGGAGTCGGTGCCGCGCCATACCGTGACAGCGTCAAACCGTAGAGCGGGAGACCAGCATGCCGGTCCTGCAAGACTTCCTCAGCGCGATGTCAGCCGGGTCGATCGAGGTCGTCGACCTCACTGCGCCGCTGACCAGTGAGACCCCGATCCTCCAGCTGCCGCCGCAGTTCGGCCAGACCGCCACGTTCGAGTTGCAGGAGATCAGCAGCTACGACGACCGCGGCCCCGCCTGGTACTGGAACAACTTCCGCACCGGTGAGCACACCGGCACGCACTTCGACGCGCCGAACCACTGGATCTCCGGCAAGGGTGGTGAGGACATCGCGTCGGTGCCGGCGGGCAAGCTCGTCGCGCCCGCCGCGGTGCTCGACTTCTCCGCCGAGGTCGCGGCGAACCCCGACTTCCTGCTCGAGATCGACCACGTCAGGGCGTGGGAGCAGGCGCACGGGCCGTTGCCCGCCGGTGGCTGGCTGCTGTTCCGCACCGGCTGGGACGCCAGGTCGCGCTCGCAGGAGGAGTTCCTCAACGCCGACGAGAGCGGTCCGCACACCCCCGGCCTGTCCGCGGAGTGCGCGCGCTGGTTGGCCGAGGAGGCCCCGGTGATCGGGCTGGGCACGGAGACCGTCGGCACCGACGCGGGCGCGGCCGGCGGGTTCGAGCCGATGTTCCCGTGCCACAACCTGATGCACGGGGCCGGCAAGTACGGCCTCACCCAGCTGCAGAACCTGGCCAAGCTGCCGCCGAACGGCGCGGTCATCGTCGCCAGCCCGTTGCGCATCGCCGGCGGCTCGGGTAGCCCGGCGCGGGTGCTCGCGCTCGTCGAACACTGACGCCGATGCACGTCGCCGCGGCCGTCGGCCGCACCCTCGCGGGCCTGGGCGTGGACCATGTCTTCGGCGTGGTGGGGTCGGGCAACTTCCACCTGACCAACGCCCTGGTCGACGCGGGCGCGCGGTTCGTCGCCGCGCGCCACGAGGGCGGCGCGGCGACCATGGCGGACGCGTACGCGCGGATGAGCGGGCGGGTCGCGGCGGTGTCCGTACACCAGGGCTGTGGCCTCACCAACGCGATGACCGGCATAGCCGAGGCCGCCAAGAGCCGCACGCCGCTTGTCGTCCTCGCCGCCGACGTCACCGAGCCGAAGTCGAACTTCTACGTCGACCAGGCCGCCCTTGCGACGTCGGTCGGGGCGACGCCGATGCGGGTGACGTCCGCCGCCGACGCCGTGCAGGTGGCGGCCGCCGCGTACGACACCGCCGTGCGCGACCGCCGTACGGTGGTGCTCAACCTGCCGCTTCCGGTGCAGGCCGAGCAGGCCGGCGGTGGGCTGTCGGAGCCGATCCGGCCGCTGCCGCCTGCGGTCGAGCCGTCCGCCGCGGATCTCGACGCGCTGGTGGCCGCGCTGCGGCGAGCGCAGCGCCCGGTGTTCGTCGCCGGCCGCGGCGCGCGGTTGCCTGGCAGTCGTGCGGCGCTCGAGGAGCTGGCCGGGCACAGCGGTGCACTGCTCGCGACGAGCGCGGTGGCCAAGGGACTCTTCAACGGCAGCCCGTGGTCGCTGGACGTCTCCGGTGGCTTCGCCACACCGCTGGCGGTGGAGCTGATCCAGGACGCCGACCTCGTCGTCGGCTGGGGATGTGCGCTCAACATGTGGACGATGCGGCACGGCACGCTCATCGCGCCCGATGCGACCGTCGTGCAGGTCGACGTGGACGAGTCGGCGCTCGGTGCCCACCGCGACATCCACCTCGGCGTGCGCGGTTCGGTCGTTGAGGCGGCGAAGGCGGCCGGCACGGCAGTCGCCGACGGCGAGGCCCCCACCGGCTACCGCACCGACGCCGTCCGGCAGCGGATCGCGGCCGAGGGGCGCTGGCGCGACGTGCCGTACGACGACGAGTCGACCGGCGACCACATCGACCCGCGCACGCTCACCGTCGCGCTCGACGACCTGCTGCCGGCGGACCGCGTCGTCGCCGTCGACTCGGGCAACTTCATGGGCTACCCGAGCATGTTCCTGTCGGTGCCGGACGAGTTCGGGTTCTGCTTCACCCAGGCGTTCCAGTCGATCGGGCTGGGTCTCGCCACCGCCGTCGGCGCGGCGCTCGCACAACCGCAGCGGCTGCCGGTCGCCGCGCTCGGCGACGGCGGTGCCCTGATGAGCGCAGCGGAACTGGAGACGGTCGCCAGGTTGCGGCTGCCCATGGTCGCCGTCGTGTACAACGACGCCGCGTACGGCGCCGAGGTCCACCACTTCGGCCCGGACGGGCACGAGCTCGCCACCGTACGGTTCCCCGACACCGACATCGCCGCCGTCGCCCGTGGCTACGGCTGGCAGGCGATCACCGTACGGCAGCCGGCCGACCTCGCCCCCGTAAGCGGCTGGCTGGCCGGCCAGCGCGGCGAACCGCTGCTGATCGACGCGAAGGTGCCGTCCGCCCACGGCTCCTGGTGGCTGGAGGAAGCGTTCCGCGGCCACTGACCGAGCCGGCCGCAACTCTACCCTCACGTCAAGGTAGAGTTGGCGCGGTTCGGCGTTGGACGTGAGCAGGCGAGGAGGAACGCACCGCGGTGGTTGACGGGGGGCACATGCAGATCGGCGAGGTCGCCGAACGCACCGGGCTCAGTTTGCGCACCATCAGGTACTACGAAGAGATCGATCTCGTGGTGCCGTCGGCGCGCAGCCAAGGTGGGTTCCGTCTGTACACCGACGGTGACGTCGAGCGGCTGCTGCTGGCGAAGCGGATGAAGCCGCTGGAGTTCTCCCTCGACGAGGTACGTGGTCTGTTCGAGGTCCTCGACGAGCTCGCCGCGGAACGACCGGTCGCCGAGGAGCGCCGCCGTGAGCTCGTCGCCGGCTGGCGATGTACCGCGACGCCGTCGAACGGCGGTGCGTCGCCCTGCGGGAGCAGCTGGAGACCGCGGAGGACTTCGCCGGGCAGCTGAGGAGCGAGATGGGCAGGCAGCGCCGGCGGGCGCGAGCCGCGGAGTCGCGTTCGTGACGGCCTCCTCCGAGCTCCACACCCAGCACACCTCACGCGACGCCGCAGCGCGCGAGGCTGGCCGCAGGCGTACCTTCGCGGTCATCAGCCACCCGGACGCCGGCAAGTCGACCCTCACCGAGGCGCTCGCACTGCACGCCGAGGTGATCGCGGAGGCCGGCGCGGTGCACGGCAAGTCCGGCAGGCGCGGCGTGGTGTCCGACTGGATGGCCATGGAGCAGGTGCGCGGCATCTCCATCACGTCGGCGGCGCTGCAGTTCGCGTTCCGCGACGTGGTGATCAACCTGCTCGACACCCCGGGCCACGCGGACTTCTCCGAGGACACCTACCGGGTGCTGGCAGCCGTCGACTGCGCGGTGATGCTGCTCGACGCCGCCAAGGGCCTGGAACCGCAGACGCTGAAGCTGTTCGAGGTGTGCAAGTACCGGGGTATCCCGGTCGTCACCTTCGTGAACAAGTGGGACCGGCCCGGCCGCGACGCCCTCGACCTGATGGACGAGATCGAGCAGCGGATCGGGCTGCGCCCGACCCCGTTGACCTGGCCGGTGGGCGAGTCCGGCGCCTTCCGTGGCGTGCTCGACCGCAGGGACGGTCAGTTCGTGCGGTTCACCCGTACCGCGGGCGGCGCGACCCGGGCACCCGAGGAGCGCCTCTCGCCGGTGTACGCGCGTGCCGAAGAAGGCGCCGAGTGGACCCGCGCGGTCGAGGAGGCCGAGCTGCTGTCGGCCACCGACCAGGACCACGACGAGGCGACGTTCCTCGCCGGCACGACCACCCCCGTGCTCTTCGGCGCTGCGGTAATGAACTTCGGGGTCGGCCAGCTGCTCGACGTCCTCGTCGACATCGCGCCGTCGCCCGCGCCCCGTCCCGACGTCGACGGCAACGCGCAGCCGCTCGACGCAGCGTTCAGCGGGTTCGTGTTCAAGGTGCAAGCGGGCATGGACCGCGCCCACCGCGACCGGCTGGCGTTCATGCGGGTCTGCTCCGGGGTGTTCGAGCGCGGCATGGTGGTGACGCACGCCGCCAGCGGCAAGCCGTTCGCCACCAAGTACGCGCAGCAGGTGTTCGGGCGTGAGCGCAACACCGTCGACGTCGCCTACCCCGGTGACATCGTCGGCCTGGTGAACGCGTCGGCGCTGCGGATCGGCGACACGCTGTACGACGGGAAACCGGTCGTCTATCCGGGGATCCCGAGCTTCGCGCCCGAGCACTTCGCGGTGACGCGGGTCAGCGACACCGGTAAGTCGAAGCAGTTCAGGCGCGCCATCGAACAGCTCGAGCAGGAGAACGTCGTGCAGGTGCTGCGCTCGGACCTGCGGGGTTCCGCGGCACCGGTGCTCGCGGCGGTCGGGCCGATGCAGTTCGAGGTCGTCGCGCACCGGCTGGAGCACGAGTTCAACGCGCCCGCCCGCCTGGACCAGCTCGACTACCAGCTGGCCCGGCGCACCCGCGCCGAGGACGCCGCCATGCTCGACCGACAGCGCGGCGTCGAGGTGTTCGAACGTACCGACGGGGCGCTGCTCGCGCTGTTCACGGACATCTGGCGGCTGCGCTCGATCGAGCGCGACCACCCGGACGTCCTGCTCGAGCCGCTGCTCGCCGGCCGCACCACCGAGTAAGGCGTACGTGCCCGACCCTTCGTCGTCTCGTTGGTACGTCCCGCGCGTCGTCGGCACCAGTGCCCTCGTCCTCGCCCTGACCGCGCCCGGCCAGACCGCCGCCGTGTCCGCGTTCGTCGACCCGTTGATCGACGGCCTGGAGCTGAGCCGTTCGGTCGTATCGGCGGCCTACCTGGTCGGCACCCTCGTAGGCGCCGGTGTGATGCCGCTGCTCGGCCGCGCGATCGACCGGTACGGTGCGCGCCTCATCATGGTGGTCGTCGCGGTGGGCTTCGGCGCCGTGCTGATGGGGTTGTCGTTGGTGCAGGGCCTCGTCGGCCTCACCGCGGGGTTCGTCGGCATCCGCATGCTCGGCCAAGGCGCGCTGAACCTGGCGGCGACGACGGCGGTGGCGCTGTACGTCCATCGGCGCCGTGGTTTCGCGCAGGGCATCACCGCCGCCGTCGGAGCGGCAGGCATCTCGCTGACGCCGGTGCTGCTCGAAGGTTTGGTCGCGGAGCACGGATTCCGCACCATCTGGTTCGCCGAGGGGCTGGTGATCTGGGCCACCGTCATCCCGCTCGCGCTGCTCGGCCTGCCGCGCCGGATACCCCCGCGCGACGCGCAACGGGAGGAGACGGGGGCGCGGCGCAACGACCGGCTGCCGCCGGTCGACTGGACACTGAGCGAAGCGCTGCGTACGCCGATGTTCTGGGTCGTCGCGTCCGGCGTCACGATGGTCAGCACGCTGGGCACGGCCGCAGCGTTCCACCAGATCGCGTTGCTCGGCGAGCGCGGTCTCTCGCGTACCGAGGCGGCCGCGAACTTCCTCCCGCAGACCGTCGCTGGTCTGGCGGCGACGGTGCTGCTCGGCTACCTCGCCGACCGCGTCTCCGACCGGCTGCTGATCATCGCCAGCCGCACGGTGCTCGCCGGCGCGCTCGTCGCCGCCGGCTACGTCACACCCGGCGTGACCGCCGTCGGCTACGGCATGCTGATGGGCGTCGCCGGCAACAGTTTCCGGCTGATCGAGGCGACGGCGTTCCCGAGCAGCTTCGGCCTCGCCCACATCGGCGCGATCCGCGGGGTCGTGCACACCCTGGGCGTGGCCGGCAGTGCCGTGGGGCCGTTGCTGCTCTCCCTCGGCCACGACTGGCTCGGCGGCTACCGGCCGGCGCTGCTCGTGCTCGCGCTGCTGCCCGTCGGCACCATCGCCTTCGCGGCGTTCGTGAAACCACCGCCGCCGCGCCCGCCGCAACGCACCGCGTAGCGTCCTGAACGCGGCCCGGTCGCGGCGCCCGGCGAGTCCGACCGCGCTAGCGCACCCCGGCGAGCGCCGGGGTGTCGGCGTCGGTGGTCATCGGTTGTTCCATGGCCGCGCCTGCGACCGGCTCGCCGAGTTGGAGCACGAGCCAGATCTTGTCGCGGTCGGCCAGCAGTGCGGGCTGGCTCAGCACGTCACCGTCGACGACGACGAGGTCGGCGAGCTTGCCCTCCTCGACGGTGCCGACGTGGTCGTCCAGGCCGAGCGCCTCGGCCGCGGTCTTCGTCGCGGCGACGAGCGCCTCGCGCACGGTGAGGCCGTGGTGGATCATCCGGAGCAGCTCGCCGGACGTCGACATGACCTCGCCCTGCCGGTCGCTGCCCAGCGCGATCTTCACCCCCGCCTCCCGCGCCGCGCGCATGCTCTTCGCGCCCTCGGCGAGGTTGAGCTTGCCCAGCTCGCTGAGCATCGGGTCGGCTTCCGGGTTCGTGGGCGCATCGGTCGGGTCGATGACGTCGAGCGAGTAGCCCGCCCAGTAGTAGTAGCCGGTCAGGGTCGGGACGAGGAACTGGCCGTTCTCGGCCATCTGGTCGAGCAGCTCGGGACGCTGGTTGAGGAACATGCCGTGCTCGATGGTGTCCATGCCGTGCGCGATCGCGGCGGCCGTGCCGTCGAGCCCTTCCGCGTGCGCGCACACCCGGTACCCCAGGCGGTGCGCCTCGTCGACGGCGGCGGCGAGCTCGCCGTCGGTGAACTGCGTCGGCTCGGGGTCCTCCAGCTCGTTCGACCGCGCCCCGGTGGTCATCACCTTCACGAAGTCCGCGCCCCACCGCACCTGTGTGCGTACGGCGTTGCGCACGCCGTCGGGCCCGTCGACCTCCTGGTACATGTCGCCGTAGAACCGGCCGCCAGGGGCGGTGGCGGAGATGATCTTCCCGCAGGTGAGTATGCGCGGGCCGCGGAACGCGCCGTAGCGCATGGCCTGCCTGGCCTCCTGCGGCTGGAGCCCCTGTGAACCGGTGTTTCGCAGCGTCGTCACACCCATCCGCAGCATGTCGCGCAGCGCCGCCTGCAGGAAGTGCGTGGGCGTGTTGGGCAGCATCTCCTCGGCACCCGGCTTCGGGTCGATGGTGCCGCCGGCGAGGTGCGTGTGCGCGTTGGTGAGGCCGGGCAGCAGGGTCCTGCCGCCGAGGTCGATCCGCCGCTCCGTGCCCGGGTCTGCCGGGACGTCACCGGTGTCGCAGACATGCCGGATCATGCCGTCCTCGACGAGCACTGCGCTACCGGGGCGTGCGTTGGTGCCCGTGCCGTCGAAGACGCGGGCGTTCAGCAGCCACAGTCGTCCGGCCGCCGCCGGGGGAGCTGCGATCAGTGCGGGGAAGCGGTGCGGCATCGGTTCCTCTCAGGTATCCGGCTGCGCCGGGCAGTCAGCCGGCACGCTCGCCACTGTCACACGCGTGATGCCGCAAGAGCAACAGCATTGCAAATATGGCAACACTTTCTGAAGCCGTTCGGCTGCCGTCCATCCGGCGTGGGGAGCGTCAGGAACCGGTGCTCAGCTGGGTGGAGAGCTGCCTGGCGTGCTCGACGAGGGCGTCGACGGCGGCACGTAGCGCACGGCCTTCCAGCCGGCCGAGCGGGCACTCGACGGCGAGGATCGCCGCGAGCGTCCCATGCCTGTCGTGGGCCGGTGCAGCGATCGTCAGTAGGTCGTTCTCCCGCTCGCCGCGGGCCTCCGCCCAACCGCGTGCCTTGACCTGTGCCACCTCGCGCCGGAGGACGGTGCGGTTGGTGATGGTGTTCGGCGTGAAGCGCGTCAGTCGGCCGGCTGGGAGGTGGCCGCCGTGGGCCAGCAGCACCTTGCCGACCGCGGTCGCGTGCGGCACGCTCGGCCGGCCCATCTCCACGAAGCTGCGCACCGACGACGAGCTCTGCACGTAGTCGATGGTGGTCGCGGCCTGCTCGCCTGGCACCGACAGCGTCGCGGTCTCCTTGGTCTTCTCGTTCAGTGCGAGCAGGTGCGGCCGGGCGAGCTCGCGTAGGTCCACTCTGGCCAGCGCGGCGTTGCCGAGCTGTACGAGCCGGAAACCGAGGCGGTACCTGCCGGTCTCGGGCATCTTGCGGACGAGCTCGGCGGCGACGAGCGTGGCGAGCAGCCGGGAGACGGTGCTCGCGTTGGTGCCGATCCTGCGCGCTATCTCGTTCGTGCCCAGGTCGCTGGACGAGCTGCCGAGCACGTCGAGCACCTCCGTGGCACGACGCACGGTGCTCATCGCCCGTGCGGTTCCCGCTGGCTCGCTCACGCGGCGAGGCTAGTACGGGCTCGCGGACGCGAGGTGTGCGGCCATCGCGGTGGTCGTCTGCGCGGGGTCGCCGCTGCCGAGGGCCTCGATGATCGCCTCGTGCTCGGCGGCCATCTGGTCGAGCAGCTCCTCGTCCCAGTCGAAGTCGCGCAGTCCGAGGCGGATGAGGCTGCGCAACCGGCGCAGCGTGTCCTCGGCGAGCTGGTGCCCGGCGGCGTGCGGGATGTGCAGATGGAAGTCGTCGTCGCAGTCGAGGAAGGCGTTGAGGTCCTTCGCCGCGACGGCCCGGCGCGCCCTGATCATGATCAGGTGCAGTTGGTCCACGGCCGAGACGTCGAGCAGACCGGCGGCGCGGCCGGCGCACACGGGTTCGAGCGCGTCGCGCATCGCCACCGCTTCGGCGAGCAGCTCGGCGGACGGGTTGGTGATCACCACCTGACGGCGCGCGCCCTCCTGCAGGATGCCTTGGTTGAGCAGCTCACCGAACGCCTGTCGCACGGGCGTACGCGACACCCCGAGCATGTTGCCGACCTGCGTCTCGCCGAGGCTGGTGCCCGGGGTGAACTCGCCGTGCAGGATGGCGCGGCGTAGCTGCTCGTACACGCGACGGCTGGAGAGCGTCTTGTCGTCGGCGTGGATGGTCGGTTGTGGGTGGAACCCTCTCATCGCGCCTCACCGGCAGGTGCCTGCCACGGGGAGGCGGTACGAGGTGTCGGTCGCGCCCCGTCGATCGTCGTCTTACCCACGGAAGAAGGGTACCAAAGCAGGTTTTGTATACCGATGGACTTGTGGTGTACTTGCCCGCTGAGGAGGCCCCATGCAGATCCAGACGCCGGCATTGCTGTTCGCGCCGGATGTTCCGCCGCAGCGACCGCTGTGGCTCACCAACGCGCGTCTCTTCGACGGCACGCGCGCACCCGTCCGCGACGGGGCCGCCGTACTGGTGGAGAACGGGCGCATCGTTCGCGTCGGGAGCGCCGGGGATGCCGTCCCCGAAGGCGCGACGGTCGTCGACCTCGCCGGCAAGACGTTGATGCCCGGGTTGATCAACGGGCACATGCACGCCGTCGGGCAGCTGCCCGAGCTCGGCTTCGGCTCCCAGCCGTTGCTGCCAGGCACGACGACGCACATGTTGGGCATGCACCTGCGGGAGTTCCTCAGGTACGGCGTCACGACCGTTCGCGACATGGGGACCTTCGGCGAGCAGGTGATGGAGAACCGCCAGGCGATGCGCTACGGCGCGTTCCGCGGTGCGCGGGTGCTCACCTGTGGGCTGATCATCTCCGGTACTGCGCCAGGCGGCGTCATCTTCGACGGCATGTACCGCGAGGCGGACGGCGCCGACGAGGTACGCAAGGGCGTACGCGAGCAGATCCGCCGCGGCGTCGACTTCGTCAAGGTGATGACGACAGGTGCTCGGTCGGTGGAGCTGGAGGCCGGCCTCTGCCGGGACGACCACGGCGCATCGTCGATGCCGAACCAGCTCTCCTACGAGGAGATGCAGGTAGCGGTCGAGGAAGCCCACCGGATGGGGTACTACGTCGCCGCGCACGCCGAGGGGTTGCCCGGCTGTGAGACCGCAGTGGACCTCGGCATGCGCACCGTCGAGCACGGCTACTACTTGCACAGTCGGCCGGACCTGCTGGACCGGATGGCCGAGCACGACATCGCGTTGGTGCCTACGTTCACCAGTTCGTACGTGTTCGCCGGCCGCGACCTCGAGGTCGGCACCGAAGGCGAGACCGTGCCGTACTGCACGCCGGAGCTGGAAGCCGTGGCGGAAGCGAACATCCGCGCCGCGGAGAAGACGCTGCAGGCGGCGAACGCGGCGGGCACACCGATCGTGATGGGCGCCGACGACCTGGAGCTGCGCCGTGGTGGCATCTGGATCGAGGTGCTCAGGATGATCCATCATGGCCTCCCGGCGCACGAGGTGCTGGTGTCCGCGACCTCGGCCGCCGCACATGCGTTCGGCCTGACCGAGCTGGGGACGGTGGCGGAGGGTAAGCTCGCCGACCTCGCGATCCTCGACGGGGACCCGTTCGCGAACCCGGAGATTCTCGGCGACAGCGAAAGGATCTGGCTCGTGCTACAAGACGGTGTTCCGGTGGCAGGCGCGGCGCTCGAAGTGCATCTCACCGATCTGGCGGCCGCCCGATGAACGGGTGATGTCTCGTCATGACCTTCTCCGAATATCTCGCCGACCGCTGGCCGGACATCGTGTTCCTGGCGGCGCAGCACGCGCAGGTCGTGCTCATCGCCATCGGGATAGCGACGGTCATCGGTGTCGCGGTCGCGGTGCTCGCGCAGAACCACCCGATGGTGCGCCGGGTCTCGCTGACGGTGACCGGCATCGCGTTGACCATCCCGTCGTACGCGTTGCTCGGTCTGTTGATCCCCATCCTCAGCCTCGGCGTCGTACCTGCCATCACCGCGTTGGTGGTCTATGCACTGTTCCCGATCCTGCGCAACGCGATCACCGGGCTGGAGTCCGTGCCCGCCGAGATCGAGGACGCCGCACGGGGGATGGGACTGTCGAAGTGGAGCCTGCTGTTCACCGTCCGCATGCCGCTGGCGTGGCCGGTGCTGCTCAACGGCGTACGGGTGGCCTCGATCCTCTGTGTAGGGATCGGCGCGATCGCTGCTGCGGTGGCCGGGCCCGGGCTCGGTCGGCTCATCTTCGACGGGCTCACCAGGCTCGGCGGTGCGAATGCGCTCAACGACGCGCTCGCCGGTGTGTTGGGCGTCGGCGTGCTGGCCATCGTCCTCGACCTGTTCTTCGTCCTGATCGCCCGACTGACCACTCCGCGAGGCATCCGTGGCTGATCCACACACCGACCAGCAGCCGATGATCCGGCTGGAGAACGTGACCAAGACCTACCCGGGTGTCGACGAGCCCGCGGTGGCGGACCTCTCCCTGGATGTCCATGCCGGTGAGATCGTCGTGTTGCTCGGTCCTTCCGGGTGCGGCAAGACGACCACCATGCGGATGATCAACCGGCTGATCGAGCCGACCAGCGGCCGGATCTACATCGACGGTGCCGACGTCACGAACGTCGACCCGGACGAGCTGCGCCGGCACATCGGATACGTCATCCAGCAGGTCGGTCTGCTCCCGCACCTCACCGTCGGCGCGAACATCGGGATGGTGCCGAAGGCGCTCGGTTGGGACAAGAAGCGGACCGACGACCGCGTGACCGAGCTGCTCGCACTGCTCGGCCTCGACCCGCCGGAGAGCTATCGGCGGCGCTATCCCAAGCAGCTGTCCGGTGGGCAACAGCAGCGGGTGGGGGTCGCCCGCGCGCTCGCTGCCGATCCACCGGTCATGTTGATGGACGAGCCGTTCGGTGCGCTCGACCCGATCATCAGGGACCGGCTGCAGGACGAGTTCCTCACCTTGCAGCAGCAGATCCACAAGACGATCGTGTTCGTCACCCACGACATCGAGGAGGCGCTGAAGCTCGGCGACCGGATCGCCATCTTCGGCACCGGCGGGCGCATCGCACAGTTCGACACCCCGATCAAGCTGCTCACCGAGCCGGCCGACGAGTTCGTCGCCTCGTTCATCGGCGCGGGGAGCTCGGTACGTCTCCTCGGCCTGCAACACGTCGAGGAGCTGCCGCTGCAGGCCGTCGACACCGTGGAGGACGAGCAGCAGGCGTCGCAGCACCTGGACGGCAAGCGCGTGCTGCTGACCGACGGCGGGCGCCCGGCGCGCTGGCTGCCCGCACTTGCCGACGGTCAGGTCGCGACGGTGCGCGGCGGTCAGACGCTGTACCAGGCACTGGACGCGATGCTGACCGCCCACGACGACCTCGCGGTCGTCACCGACGAAGACGGCCGGGTGCTCGGTGGGTTGTCGATGGACACGGTGCTTCGGCACGTGCCGAGCGACGAGGCCGGTGGCGGGTGATCTCGTGACGACTCGTGTCGACATCGAGACGCGGCCGCGGGCGGCGGACCCGTCGAGCAGGCGGTGGCGTGGGCTGTCCGTGTCCGACGTCGTAGTGACGCCGGCCGCGTTGCTCGCAGTGCTGGCCGCACTCTTCGTGTACCTGGGGGCGAAGGACCTGGACTCGATCGAGCGGCGGAACATCACCGCACAGCACATCGGGACCCTTCTGCTCGAGCACGTGCAGATGGTCGTCGTGTCCAGCGTGCTGGTGATCGTCCTGGCCGTGCCGCTCGGCGTGTTGCTGACCCGGTCGAAGTTCCGCGCCGCCGCCGTGCCGGTCGTCGCGGTGGCCAACCTCGGGCAGGCGATCCCCTCGGTCGGCATCCTCGTGCTGCTCGCGATCACCGTGGGCACCGGCTTCGCCATGGCGATCGTCGCCTTGGTGGCCGTCGCCTTCCTGTCGGTGCTGCGCAACACCATGGTCGGCATCTCCGGTGTCGACCGGTCGCTCATCGACGCCGCCCGCGGCATGGGACTGACCAAGTCGGCGGTGTTGTTCACCGTCGAGCTCCCGCTCTCCGTACCGGTGATCCTCGCGGGAGTACGGGTGGCACTGATCATCAATGTCGGCAGCGCGGCGCTGGCGACGTATACGAACGCGGGTGGCCTCGGTGACCTGATCCAGGCCGGCATCGCGTTGGGTCGGATGCCGATGTTGATCGCCGGGAGCGTGCTCACCGCAGTGCTGGCACTCGGTCTGGACTGGCTTGCCGGGATCGTCGAGCGAGTCCTCCGTCCACGGGGTCTCTGACCAGACTCTGCAGAGAAAGGAAAACGCATGCATGCCAAGGAATCTGGGCGCGGCGGTCGGTTGACGCGGCGGCTGCAACTCGCCGCCGGCGTTGCGGCGGTCGGTCTGCTGGCGAGCGGTTGCCTGCTCGGCGAGGACAGCGCGGGCGGGGACGCCGAGCCGGGCAGCCTCGCGAAGAGCGCGGACCTCGAGGGCGTCGAGATCACCGTCGGCTCGAAGGAGTTCACCGAGCAGCTGAACCTGTGCGAGATCACGGCGCTCGCGTTGGAGTCGGCCGGTGCGGACGTCACCCGCAAGTGCGGCCTGTCGGGCAGCAACACCACGCGCACGGCTCTGACGTCCGGCAAGATCGACGTCTACTGGGAGTACACGGGCACCGCGTGGATCAGCTACCTGAAGCACACCAAGCCGGTGGCCGGCGCGGACGCGCAGTACGACGCGGTCGCAAAGGAAGACAAGAGCAAGCACGACATCGTCTGGCTCGACAAGGCGCCGTTCAACAACACGTACGCCGTCGCGACGACCAACGAGAACGCGAAGAAGTCCGGGGTGACGAGCCTCTCCGCGTACTCGAAGCTCGCCAACGAGAACGTCGGCGACGCGGGGATGTGCGTCAACGGCGAGTTCAGCTCTCGCGACGACGGCCTCCCTGGCGTGCAGAAGCACTACGGCTTCAAGCTGCCGTCGAAGTCCGTGGCGACGCTGGAAGAGGGCGCCATCTACAAGGCGATCGACAAGCAGAGTCCGTGCAAGTACGGCATGGTCACGCCGACCGACGGCCGGATCAAGGGTCTCGGGCTGACCGTACTGAAGGACGACAAGGCGTTCTTCCCGATCTACAACCCGGCGCCGAACGTGCGTAAGCCGGTGCTGGACAAGAACCCTGCGGTCGCCAAGGCACTCAACCCGCTCGCCAAGGCGCTCGACCTGAAGACCATCCAGGAGCTCAACACCAAGGTAGACATCGACGGCGAGAAGCCAAAGGACGTCGCCGAGGAGTGGCTGCAGAAGGAAGGCTTCATCGGCAAGTAGGCACAGCTTCGTCGGTACGCGCCAGCCGGTCGGTTGCCGGCTGGCGCGTACTGCTTTCCCCGGCAGCGGCGCTACCCTGGTAGGTGTACGAGCGAGAGGTCGCGCCATGGCCGTCGACGTTGTCACCGAGATCGTCATCGAGGCGCCGTGCGAGCGGGTGGCGGAGTACGCGGGCGATCCGTCCAACGCACCACAGTGGTACGTCAACATCGAGTCGGTCGAGTGGCACACCGACCCGCCGGTGGCAGTGGGCTCGCGGGTCGCGTTCGTCGCTAGGTTCCTCGGCCGCAGGCTCGAGTACACCTACGAGATCGTCGAGCCCGTATCGGGTGAGCGGTTGGTCATGCGCACCGCCGACGGGCCGTTCCCGATGGAGACCACGTACACCTGGCGACCACACGGCGACACGGCTACCCACATGACGTTGCGGAACCGAGGTGAGCCGCGAGGGTTCGCGCAGCTGAGTGCACCGATGCTCGCCGCCGCGATGAAGCGCGCCAACCGCCACGACCTGGCCAACCTGAAGGCGTTGCTCGAACGCTAATTGCCGTGCGGCAAGACGAGAGCGCCACTATCGTTGTGGGCATGGAGCGCGCTGGATCGACGAGGACGCCGGATTCCGTCCCGGCGCGCTGACTCACGTACAAAGCTGTTCGAGCCCCGGGCGAGTGTCCCGGGGCCTAGTCTTGCGGTCACTCGCCTCAAGCCTTGCGAGGAGACCGCGATGCCCGACCATCGCAAGCTCGGCCGTGAGCTGGGCCTGTTCGACACCGACCCGCTGCTGGGCGCCGGGTTGCCGTACTGGTTGCCCGACGGTGCGATCGTGCGGCACAGCCTGGAGGAGTACGTCCGTAACGTCGAGCGGCGGGCGGGGTACCAACACGTGTACTCGCCGGTGCTCGGCAAACGGGAGCTGTACCAGATCTCCGGGCACTGGTCGCACTACGGCGACGACATGTACCCGGCGATGGACCTGGGTGGGGAACAGCTCGTGCTGCGGCCGAGCCTGTGCCCGCACCACGCGGTGATCTACCGTTCCCGCGCACACAGTTATCGGGAGCTGCCGCTGCGGATGGCAGAGCTCGGCGGCATGTACCGCGCGGAGCTGTCCGGCGTGCTCGGCGGTCTGACCCGGGTGCGGGCCATCCAGCTCAACGATGCGCACATCTTCTGCACCGCCGACCAGGTGGCCGACGAGGCGCAGGCGGCGCTGCAGTTGGTAGTCCAGGTCCAGCAGGCGCTCGACATCAGCCCGGCGCGGTACCGGTTGTCGCTGCCAGGCCCCGGCGGCAAGTATGTGGCGGATGCCGAGCTGTGGCAGCGTGCCACCGCTATGCTGACCGAGGTGCTCGACGCGTCGGGTCTGCCGTACGAGCGGGCCGAGGGCGAGGCGGCGTTCTACGGCCCGAAGCTCGACGTCCAGTTCGCCGACTCCGCGGGCCGTGAGTACACCCTGTCCACCGTGCAGGTCGACCTCTACCAACCGGAACGCTTCGACCTCCAGTACGTCGGTGCGGACGGCGCCAAGCATCGGCCGGTGATGGTGCACCGCAGCCTCATCGGCAGTGCGGAGCGTGCGGTCGCGATACTCGTCGAACAGCTCGGCGGTGCCTTGCCCGCGTGGCTGGCACCGGTGCAGGTAGCGGTGCTGCCGGTGTCCGAAGGGGAGCGCGCAAACGCCGCGGCCCTTGTAGAGCAGTGCGAGAATCACGGTCTACGAGCACGCCTGTTCGACCCGGCAGGCGGCACTCTCGGCGCACGTGTCAGACAGGCGCGCCTGGTGCCGTACCAAGCGGTCATCGGCCCCCGCGAGGCCGCTGCCGCCTCGATAGCCCTACGCCTCCGCGACGGCCGGCAACCGCCGGCCATGCGGGCCGCCACCCTCGCGCCCCGGCTGGCGGACCTGATAGCCGCGCACACTCCCACCCTCTGGCCCGACGATGGCTGACCTACTTGCCGTCAGGGCGTAGGGCGAGGTCGGTCAGCCAGGAGTGGTAGCGCAGTGTCTCCGCCAGCTCGGGGCGGGCGCGGGTGCGGTCGGCGCGTTTCACGGCGGACCAGCCTGCCGGGTCCGCGGCCAGCCGCGATGCGCAGGCGTGGGCGTCGGCGGCCGTGCCTGGCGTGGTCAGCAGGCCGCCGGCCACGGCAGCGTCCGCGTCGAGCGTGCCGCCTGTCCAGGTGAGGCGCGCCGCCGCGGGCGCGGCGCCGGCACGCGCGGCGAGCCAACCGGTGGCACCGACCAACGCCGCCGCTGGCGCCTCCCCGACTGCGACGGTAACGTGCGGGCCGCCGATGCGGACGTCCGCGGTCAACAGCAGTGCGGTGCCGAGGCCGCTCACCGCCGAGTCCACGGCGACGATCACCGGGCAGTCGAGCGCGAACAACGCGGTGACAAGTCCCTGCGCCTTCCCGATCGTGGCCTGGTCGGTCAGGTCGGCGACGTCCGGTACGTGCGCCCACGCCTGCCCGTCGACCTCGACGACGACTGCCGCCGGGGCCTCGCGCCGCCAGCCACGTACGGCGTCCGCCAACGCACCGCGCGCTTCCGCGGCGAGCCGGGCGCCCGGCCCTTCGTCGGTGCACCTGAACGTCGCGATGTCGCCCATGATCACCGTCCCACGAAGTTGGCCGGCCGCTTCTCAAGGAACGCGTTGATGCCCTCGACGTGGTCCTCGGTAGACAACAGCGTGGCGAGCAACGACTTCTCCTGGGCAAGCGCCGCCGTAACCGGTAGCTCCTCGGAGCTGCGCACGGCCTGGCGCGCCAGCCGCACGGCCACCGGGCTGTGGGCCGCGACCCGCGCAGCGAGGGCGACGCCGGCTTCGACCACCCGTTCTGCCGGCACCACCTCGGCCACGACGCCGTAATCGGCCGCGGTCCACGCGTCCAGGGTGTCCGTGCCCAGTACGACCTCAGCCGCCCGGTACCGCCCGGCCGCGCGAGCCCAGCGTTGGCTGCCGCCGGCTCCCGGCAGCAGACCTAGCCGCACCTCCGGCTGCCCGAACGTCGCGGTGTCCGCCGCCACCACCAGGTCGCAGCTCAACGCCAGCTCGCACCCGCCGCCGAGGACGAAGCCGGCGACCGCCGTGACCGTCGGCTTGGGGAACGCCGCCAGCCGTTGCCAGGCCGCCTGCCGCTGCGACGCCAGGTAGTCGGCCGGGCTGGTGTCGCGCAGCTCCCGTACGTCGGCGCCGGACGCGAACACCGTGGCGCCACCGGTGAGCACGAGTGCCCGCACCTCGTCGTCGCCGCCGGCGCGGTCGAACGCGTCGGCGAGGTCGGTCATGACGTCGGTGGTGAGTGCGTTCCTGGTCCGGGGCCGCGAGATGGTCACCACCGCCACCTGGCCGCGTCGCTCGTAGTGGACTGCCGGGTCGTCCACGCTCGCCTCCTCCGTGACATACCCGCAGGTATCTCGTCATGTCGACGGTCGAGTGCTCGATATGCCTTGCTGTACAAGGCATATCGGATCTTGACAGGCCAGAGGGCTTTTGTCTACGGTTGCGTTGACATACGCTACGGTAGGTACCCGCGCAGTCGAGGACGGGAGCGTCGCTGTGTCCGTGATCTGGGAGCCGGAGCTGACCGAGGAAGGGCGACACTGGCGAGATCTCGTCCGCGGGCTTGCCGAGGAGCACTTCGCGCCGTTGGTCGCGCAGCTCGACAGCGAGCAGCGTTACCCGTGGGAGAACGTGCAGGTGCTGGTCGACAGCGGCCTCGCGGGGCTCTTCGTCGGCAAGGAGTTCGGCGGCCAGGAGGCCCGGTTCGACACCGTGTGCGCCGTGATCGAGGAGCTGTCGCGGGTGTGTCCGTCCACCGGCGCGATCCTCACCGCCTACGCGCTCGGCGGCACGCCGCTGGTGCTCGCGGGCACGCCGGAGCAGCGGGAGCGCTACCTCGGTGGTCTCGCCGGTGGCAAGGCCGTCAGCTTCGCCCTGACCGAGGTGGGCGCGGGCAGCGACGCCGCGCGCATCACGACCACCGCCGTCAGGGAAGGGGATGGTTGGCGGTTGCGCGGCGAGAAGATCTACATCGGCAACGGCGGCGCGTCGCAGTACTACGTGGTGTTCGCGCTGACCGATCCTGAGGCCGGCGCGCGCGGCATCTCCGCGTTCATGGTCGACAAGGGCGCCACGGGCGTTGTCATCGACCGTTACGAGGACAAGATGGGGTTGCGTGGCACCAACACGAGCAACCTCAAGCTCGATACCTGGGTTGCCGACGACACGCTCATCGGTGAGCTCAACCGGGGCATGGGTCTGGCGATGCGCACACTCAACGCCGGACGCATCACCGTCGCCGCGCAGTCGATCGGCGTAGCGCTCGCCGCGTACGACGTGGCGTCGCGCGAAGCGGTGCGGCGCCAGACGTTCGGCACCTCCATCATCGACAACCAGGGCATCTCGTTCCCGCTCGCCGACGTCGCGACCCGCATCACCGCGGCACGGATGATTACCTGGCACGCGGCACAGACGTACGCGGACGGCGGCGATGTCGCGATCCTCGGTGCCATGGCGAAGCTCGACGCGAGCGAAGCCGCGCACCTCGCCGCCAACGTCGCGGTGCAGATCTTCGGCGGTGACGGTTACTGCAAGCCGTGCCCGGCCGAACGGATCTACCGTGACCAACGGATCCTGGAGATCTACGAGGGCACGTCGGAGATCCAGCGGCTGGTGATCGGGCGGGCCATCAAGAGCGAGGCGGCGTGAGCCAGCTGCTCGACGCGGCCGCCACCGTGTTCACCCGGTACGGCTACGCCGCGACGACCATCGACGCCATCGCGGAGCAGCTCGGTGCGACGAAGAGACGCGTCTACCACTACTACCGCGCGAAGTCCGACATCTTCCTCGACCTCATCATCGCCGGCATGCAGGAGATGATCGACGGGGTTGCACCACTGGCGATCCAGCGCGACGTGTCGAGCGTCGACCGGCTGTGGCGGATGGCGCACTACCACGCTGGCCTGATGATGACGCGCAACTCGTATCAGCGGGTGGCGGTGCAGGCGGTGGAGATGCATCGGCTGCAACAGCTTGCCGTGAAGCGGGAACCGCTGGACAAGTTCATCGCGCTGCGCGACGAGTACGAGCGGCTGTTCGCCGACGTCATCGACGAGGGCAAGCGCGACGGCTACCTGCGCGACGTGGACCCGCGCCTGGCCACCAAGCCGGTGCTCGGGGCGCTGAACTGGATCAGCCTCTGGTACGACCCGGAACGCGGTGACTACGCCGGCATAGCGAAAGTCGCCGACGAGTACGCCGACTTCGTGGTCAACGGGCTGCGGCGGAACCGGCCATGACGAGCACCGTGGCACGGGACCGCTACTGGGACGTCGTCGAGACGCAGCCGCGGGAGCGGCTGCGTGAGCTGCAGCTGCAACGTCTCCGCCGCCAGCTCGACTACGTCGGTGCGCACAGCGACTTCTACCGTGCACAGTGGCGCGATCTCGGCTTCGAGCCGGGCGACGTTACGGCCCTCGACGACCTCGCGGCGTTGCCGGTCGTCGGCAAGTCCGACTACGTAGCGGCGTTGGCGGACGCCCAGCCGTGGGGCAGCTTCCTCGCCGCCACACCTGACGATGTGCGGCGGGTGCACTTCTCGTCCGGCACCACCGGTGCGCCGACTCCGGTGTGCTGGACGGCGCGCGACCTCGACCGGTGGGCCGACCTGTGGGCACGGATGGCGTATAGCCAGGGCGTGCGCTCGCACGACGTCTACCAGTGCCTGTTCGGCTATCCATGGTTCGTCGGCGGTCTCGGCGGCACGGCGGGGTTCGGCCGCATCGGCGCGACGGTCATCCCGGCCGGTTCTGGGGACACCGACCGGCAGCTCGACACTATCGTCAGGTACGGCACGACGTCGGTGACCGGTACGCCGTCGTTCGTACTGCACCTGGCAGACGTCGCCGCGAGGAACGGCCGGTCGCTGCGCGACACGGCGGTGCGGCACATCCAGGTCGGCGGCGAACCCGGCGGCGGTCTGCCCGCGACGCGTGCGGCGATCGAGCAGCAGTGGGGAGCGCGCTGCTACGACGGGTACGGGAGCCTGGAGTTCCAGCCGATCGCCTGGGAGTGCGAGGAGCAGGCGGGTGCGCACCTGGCCGAGGACTTCACCTACGCGGAGGTGCTCGACCCGGACTCGCTTGAACCTGTGCCTGACGGTTCGCCCGGTGTGCTCGTGCTGACGCACCCGGACAAGCAGGCATGCCCGTTGGTGCGTTGGTGGACCGGTGACGTCGTCGTGCTCGACCGGGATACCTGCACATGCGGGCGTACGCACGCCAGGCTGGCCGGCGGTGTGCTCGGCCGGCGCGGCGACATGCTCGTCGTCCGCGGCGTGAACGTCTTTCCCCGCGCGGTCGAGCAGCTGGTGCGGCGTACCCCGCATGCGTCGGGGGAGTACCAGATCGTGTTGTCAGAGCGGGTGACCGATCCGGCGACCGGCTACCTCACCGGTATCGAGCTGCGGGTGGAGACGGATGTGCCCGATCCCGCGGCGTTCGCCGAGCAACTGACCGCCGCAGTACGTGCCGAGTTGAACGTACGGTGCTACGTGGACGTGGTCGCCGTTGGAACGTTGCCGCGTAGCACGCACAAGAGCAAGCGGGTCGTACGCGAAGGAGCGACATGAACCGAGAGGCATTCCTGGTCGGCGGCGTGCGCACGCCGAACGGTCGCTACGGCGGCTCGCTGCGTGAGGTGCCGGTCGTCGAGCTCGGTGGCATCGCCGGGCGTGCGGCCGTCGAACGGGCCGGGATCGACGCCGCGCTCGTCGGCGAGACCATCGTGAGCAACTGCCGGCAGGCCGGCAACGGCCCGAACCCGGGACGGCAGATCTCGCTGAAATCCGGTGTCGGGCAACGGGTTCCGGCGCAGACCGTGAACATGGCGTGCGCGTCCGGGCTGAAGGTGCTCGACCTGGCACGGCAGGCGGTCGCCGTCGGCAGCGCGGACACCGTGCTCGCCGTCTCGGCGGAGAGCATGTCCACGATGCCGTTCCTCGCGCCGTCCGCACTGCGGTGGGGCGGTGCGCGCCGAGGCGACATCACCATCTACGACGGCTGGCGCGACGGCGGCACCGACCCGAGCTGTGGCATGAACATGGGGCAGACGGCCGAGAAGGTGGCGCGCGAGTTCGGCGTCGAGCGCGGCGCCCAGGACGAGTGGTCGGTACGCAGCCACCAGTGTCTCGCGGCGGCGTGGGACGAGGGCAGGTTCGCGTCGCAGGTCGTGCCGGTCGAGACCGACGAGGGCTCGCTGGCAACCGACGAGGGTCTGCGCCGCGACTCCACGGTGGAGAAGCTGGCCGGGCTGAAGCCGTCGTTCGAGAAGGACGGCACGGTCACGGCGGGCAACGCGAGCCAGATGGCCGACGGTGCAGCAGGGATCGTCGTGGTGAGCGGAGATTCGTTGCAGCGCAACGGATTGACGCCGCGCGCCCGTATCCGGTCGTTCGCCCAGGTGGGTGTCGACCCGACGATGATGGGCATCGGCCCGGCGTACGCGATCCCCGCCGCGCTGGATGCGGCCGGGTTGGCGCCCACCGACGTCGACCTGTTCGAGATCAACGAGGCGTTCGGTGCGCAGATCGTGCAGAACGTGCGCGCCCTCGGTCTGGACGAGGACGTTGTGAACGTCAACGGCGGCGGCATCGCACTCGGCCACCCGACCGGGCAGAGCGGCCTGCGGCTCGTCGTCACGTTGCTCGCCGAGCTCGAACGGCGCGACCTGCAGCTCGGAGTGGCGAGCCTCTGCGTCGGCGGTGGCATGGGCGTGGCCGCGGTGATCGAGCGGGTGGCTGCATGAACGGCGAGGGCAAGCTCGCCGGCGTCGGTGTGCTCGTCGTCGGTCTCGGGCCGATGGGCCGCGGCATTGCGCGGGTCTTCGACCGCGCCGGTGCCCGCGTGAGCGTCGTGGACATCTCGCCGGAGGACACGGCCACGGGACTTGACCGCATCCGTGCCGAAGCCGACAAGGACGGCGAGACGCTGCACGACATGCAGGGTGCCGAGCTGGCGGACGCGGTGTCGCAGGCGGAGCTCGTCGTCGAGGCCGCCGTCGAGGACATGGCCGTCAAGCGCCAGCTGCTCGCGGACATCGCGGCCGCTGGCGGTCCCGAGCTGGTCGTCGCGTCGAACACGTCGTCGCTGAGCATCGGCGAGATGGGGCACGCGTTCGGCGACCCCGCACGGGTCGTCGGCATGCACTTCTTCAACCCGCCGACGAAGATGCGGCTGGTCGAGGTGATCGTTGCGGCCGGCACGAGCGCACGGACCGCCGACCGTGCGCGCGAACTGGTCGCTGCCCTTGGCAAGACCGCCGTCACGTGCGCCGACTCGCCGAACTTCATCGTCAACCGGGTCTGCCGCCCGCTGTACTACGAGGCACAGCTGCTGGTGTCGCAGGGCGTCGAGCCTGGCGTGGTCGACGCCGTGGCCTGCGGCGCACTGGGGCACCCGATGGGGCCGTTGACGCTGCTCGACTTCACCGGGCTGCACACCCACCTGGCGTCGTCGGAGACCGCACTGCGCGAGTTCGGCGACCCGCGCTACCGGCCGGTCCCGTTGGTACGCAGGCTCGTCCGCAGCGGCATGACCGGCCGGGCGGCCGGTCATGGCTACTACGACTACGCGGCGGAGAAACCGCGCGCCGCGCTCGCCCGGGTGACCAGGCAGCCGGGCGAGGCGGGGGATCCAGGCGTGCAGATCTACCGCTGCGGTGCACCCACCGAGCGCGACCTGCGTGAGGTACGCGACATGGCGGCCGCCGGTCCTGTGGTGGTAGACAGTTCGGACGGGCACTGGCTCGAGGCGCTCCCCGACGGCGTCGGCTGGCTGCATCTGCACCAGGCGCCGCACGGTGGTGTGTTCGCCGAGGTGGTGCACGACGAGGTCGCCGGAATCGAGGTGCCGTCATTCGTCTACGCCATGCTGGACGGGCTCGGTGCTGCCGCTGTGGAGGTGCCGGCGTTGCCCGGCCTGGTGGCCGACCGGCTGGCGCACTGCATGGCGAACGAGGCGAGCACGCTGGTCGAGGAGGGGATCGCAACGCCGGCCGACATCGACACGGCGCTGGCGCTCGGCATGAACCACCCGCGCGGGCCGTTCGAGCAACTCGCGGCCGACGGCGCCGACGTCGTGTGCAGCAGCCTGCGCTCGATGGCCGAGCGTACGGGCGACCCGCGTTACCGGCCGGCCCAGCTGTTGGTGCGGCAGGCGGCGCGCCGCTGAGCAACGAGGAGTGGTGGCGATGACCGTGGCCGAGGCCAGCGACGTCTCGAAGCTGCGCGCGGAGGTGCGCGAGCTGGTCGAGCAGTGGCGGCGCGCGGGACGTATCGAGCCGCAGTGCGACGCGTGGCTGCGCGGGTACGACCCGGAGTTCAGCCGTGCACTCGCAGAACGCGGCTGGATCGGCCTGACCTGGCCACGCCACCTCGGCGGCAGCGAGCGGTCGGCCGTCGCCCGGCTGGTGCTCACCGAGGAGCTGCTGCGTACCGGCGCGCCTGTCGCCGGGCACTGGATGGGCGACAGGCAGATCGGCCCGGCCATCCTGCGCTACGGCACGCCCGAGCTGCAGCGCCGTTACCTGCCGCGGATCGCCGCCGGCCACGTGACGTTCTGCCTCGGCATGAGCGAGACGGAGTCCGGGTCCGACCTCGCGTCGGTGCGGACGAAGGCGACGCAGGTCGACGGTGGCTGGCGGATCACCGGCCGCAAGATCTGGACCAGCCACGCGCACCGCGCCACGCACGCGTACGTGCTCGCCCGTTCGGACGCCTCGGGCGACAAGCACGAGGGGCTCACCGAGTTCATCGTGGACATGACCGCCGCGGGCGTCGAGGTGCGGCCGATCTACGACCTGCGTGGCGACCACCACTTCAACGAGGTCACCTTCGACGACGTCTTCGTGCCCGATAGCGAGGTGCTCGGCCGGCCGGGCAACGGCTGGACCCAGGTCACCGAACAGCTGGCGTTCGAGCGCGGCGGGATGGAGCGCGTGCTCAGCACGTACCCGCTGCTGCTCGAGGTCGTCGCAGCGGCGGACAGCGACGCCGACGTCGAACGCGTGGGCGACGCCTTCGCGCTCGTCGCGACACTGCGCAGGCTCGGGCTGCGGGTCGCCGACGAGATCGACCGCGGTGCGGCGCCGGTGCTGCCTGCCGCCGTGCTGAAGGACGTCGGCACGCTGTTCGAGCAGGACGTCAACGAGCTCGCGCGGACGGTGCTCGACGTCGAACCTGACCCGTTCGGCGGCGGTGCCGCGCAGCTGCTCGCCGAGGGTGTGCTCGCCGCACCCGGGTTCACCATCCGCGGCGGCGTGACCGCCATCCTCCGCACCATCGTCGCGCGCGAGGTGCGCAACGGCGGGCGTGCGCTGACCCGGCCGATCGGCACCCCCGAGCTCGCCGAGGTCGCCGACGACGTACTGAGCGAGCGTGGCGGGGAACCGGACACCGAGCTCGCTCCCGGCGGGGTCTGGGCCACGGCCGTCGAGCTCGGGTGGCCCGGTGTCGGTTGCGCGGAGGAGCTGGGCGGGTCCGGCGGTGAGCTCGCCGACCTGGTGCCGCTGGTGCAGGCGTGCGGCCGGCACGTGGTGAGCATGCCGCTGGCCGAGTCCGCCTGGGCCAGGTTGCTCGCCGCGCGGTACGGGCACGAGGTCTCCGGACTGCCCTCGACCGTGGTGCTGCCGCGCCAGGGAACTGAGACGTTGCGCGTCGACGGCGACACCGTCACGGGGACCGTGCAGCGCGTGCCGTGGGGATGCGCGGCGGCGACGTTGCTCGCCGTGGCGACCGACACCGACGACAGCCGCGTGCTGCTCGAGGTGGCCGGCGACGCCGGTGGCGTGACCCGTACACCGGCGGCGAACCTGGCCGGCGAACCGCGCGACACCGTGCACTTCGAGCAGGCCGTGGCGACGCGGATCGCGACGTTGGGCGCGGACGAGGAGCCGCTCGCCGTCGGCGCGCTGTTGCGTACCGCCCAGACGGTAGGCGCGTTGCAGACCGCCCTGGCACACACGGCCGAGCACGTCGCCGTACGCGAGCAGTTCGGCCGGCCGCTGGCCAAGTTCCAGGACGTCGGCGCACACCTCGCCGGGATGTTCGAACAGGTCACGCTGGCCGAGGTGGCGCTCGAGTCCGCGGTGGCAGCCGACGACGGCGACCGCATAGCCGTCGCGGCCGTTGTCGCGGCGCGGGCAGCCACGACGGTGACCAGGTCGGCGCACCAGCTGCACGGCGCGATCGGGATCACCCGCGAGCACCCGCTGCACCTGGTGACCCGCCGGCTGTGGTCGTGGCGGGACGAGGTCGGCGGCGAGCGCTACTGGGCGCGCCGAATCGGCCGGCGGGTGTGCGACCTCGGGCAGGATCCGCTGTGGGACTGGGTGATCGGAGAACGGACATGACTGGGCAGAACAGGGTCGCGCTGAGCGCCGACGCGGGCGTGTGGACGTTGACCCTCGACGACCCTGACCGCCGCAACTGCCTGGACATGGAGCTGTGTGCGGAGCTCGGCGCCGCCGTCGAGACGGTGGCCGCTGACGTGGACGCCCGCGTACTGCTCGTCACCGGCGCGGGCAAGGCGTTCTGCGCGGGCGCGGACCTGCCCGCCCTGTTCGGCGACAGCAGCCGTACGGTGGCGCAGACCCGTACGCACCTGCATCGCGTGTACGACAGCTTCCTGCGCATCCGCGACCTGCCGATCCCCACCGTCGCCGCCGTACAGGGCCCGGCGATCGGCGCCGGCCTCAACCTGGCGATGAGCTGCGACGTCCGGATCGCAGGACCGAGGGCGTCGTTCGCCGCCACGTTCTCGAAGATCGGCCTGCACCCAGGCGGCGGCTGTACGTGGTTCCTCGTCGACACGCTGGGCACCCAGCAGGCGATGGCGATCCTGCTCGGCGGCGGCGCCGTAGAGGGCGAGGCAGCGGTACGCGCCGGCCTGGCGCTCAAGCTCGCCGACGACCCGCTCGCGCGCGCCCAGGAGCTGGCCGGCCAGTGGGCAAAGCTCGACCCGGAACTCGCCCGCGACATCAAGACCTCCGTACGCACCGCCCGCAACGGCGGCTTCGACGCCGCCCTGGAGCTCGAGTCCTGGGCGCAGGCATCCGCCTCCACCAAGCCGGAGATCCAGGCCACCGTGGACCGCTTCCGCCGCTCCTGACCCCGGCCCCCGCGGGCGCCGGGCCGGTTGACCCGACACCGCCCCGTCACGCCACCCGCTGGCGAAATGTCGCCAGCCGTCCGATCCACGGGAGGCGGGCCACCTGGCCGCCGCGAACCGTGCCCCGGGTGGTCGCCTTGCGCGTCTGCCCGCCGCGCGGCCGACCAGCCCGCCGAGCCGCCTGCAACCAGCCCAGCTAGGCCACGCCTGGTTTGGGCTGGCCGGCACCACCAGCTGGCCTGCCAACCGCCTGCCGGCCACCGCCGGCCGGGCCGCCTGCAACGAGCCCAACCAGCCCGCGCCGGCCGGCCGGGCTGCCTGGGCCACCACCAGCCGGCCCGCCTGTAGTCAGCTGCCCGAACCAACCCACAACCAACTGCCTGCCGCTGGTCGGTCGGGCTGCGCCGGCCGAGCAGGCTGCCCACCGCGCGCCGGCCCGCTGCGCTGGCCGGCCACCATCAGCGGGCCCGGCACGGCTATCACCAGCCAGCTCCGGCAACCGCCTGCACGGCCCACAGCCAGCCGGTCGGCCTGTAGTCAGCTGCGCCGCACAGCCGGTGGCCGGCAGCTGCCCCCGCACCGCCAGGTGGCCGGCAGCCGCGCCGCACCACCAGGTGGCCGGCAGTTGTCCGCACTCCCTGGTGCCAGCCGCGCCGCACACCTGCGACCCAGCTGCCCGCACAGCTACGACCCAGCGGCCCGCACACCCGTAACCAGCGGGCCTGCCCTTACCGTTGGCATTCGTCTACGTTAACGTTGACGCAGAGGCGGCGGTGCTCTAGCGTAGTCGTCAACGTTAGTGATGACATGGATGGTGACCGCTGTGGACCTGGCCCCGGATACACCGTGGCGGGGGCGATGATGACCACGATCACGCAGGAGCGGTTCCGGCACGTCCTCGGGCACGTGCCGACGGAGGTCGCGGTCGTTGCCGGGGCGACCGACAGCGGTCCCGCCGGGCTCGCCATCGGGACGTTCATGTCGGTGTCGCTCGACCCGCCGTTGGCCGGTTTCCTCGTTGCCAAGACGTCCACCAGTTGGCCGAGGGTCGAACCGCTCGGCCGGTTCGCGGTCAGCGTGCTCGGCGAGGACCACATCGAGACGTCGCGCCGGTTCGCGTCGTCGGGTGGTGACAAGTTCGCCGGTGTCCCCTGGCGTCCGTCCGGGCTCGGCCAGCCCGTGCTCGACGAGTCGCTCGCCTGGTTCGACTGCACCACCGCCGACATCACGGACGCCGGCGACCACAAGCTCGTCCTCGGCCACGTCCACGACATGTGGGTCCAGTCGCAGGGGCGGCCGCTCATCTTCTGCCACGGCACCTACCAACGTCTCGGCTCCCGCTGACTCACGACCTCGAGGAGAACCACCATGCGCGTCGGCTACACCACGATCTTCCAAGGCGACGGCGACACCGCCGACGACCAGCGGGTCTACGCGGACGAGCTGCGTCTGTGCGATCTCGCCGAGCCGCTCGGGTTCGAGATGATCTGGGCGACCGAGCACCACTTCACGTCGTACACCATGTGCCCGGACCCGGTGCAGTTCCTGTCGTACATGGCCGGGCGCACGACGAACATCCAACTCGGTTCCGGCGCCGTCATCCTGCCGTGGCACGACCCGGTACGCGTCGCCGAACAGGTCACCGTCCTCGACCTGATGAGCAACGGCAGGTTCATCTTCGGCATGGGGCGGGGCCTCGGCCGGATCGAGTTCGACGGGCTGCGCATCCCGATGGACGAGTCGCGCGCCCGGTTCGTCGAGTCGGCGGAGATCGTGATGCGTGCGCTCGAGACCGGCGTGCTCGAAGCCGACGGTGAGTTCTACCAGATCCCGCGGCGTGACCTCTGCCCACGGCCGGTGAAGTCGTTCCGCAACCGGCTCTACGCGGCCGCTGTGTCGCCGGAGTCGGTGAAGATCATGGCGGACGTCGGCGCCGGCATCCTGATCAACCCGCAGAAGGACTGGCAGGACGTCGCGGAGGACATGCGCTCGTACCGTTCGCAGTACCGCGAGCTGAAGAACGAGGAGCCGCCGGCGCCGATAGTCACCGGTTGGGTCGTCTGCGACAAGGACGGCAAGAAGGCCAAGGACCTGGCGCAGGAGTACATCGGCGCGTACTACGAGTCGGTGATGTCGCACTACGAGCTCGGCGGCCGGCACTTCCAGAGCACGCAGGGCTACGAGTACTACAATCGGCTCGCGTCGTACATCGGCAAGAACGGCTCCGACAAGGTGGTCTCGAACTTCATCGAGCTGCAGATCTACGGCACGCCTGACGAGTGCTACGAGCGGATCATGGAGATCCGTTCGCAGGTCGGCAACAACGGGTTCAACGCGGTCTGCTCGTTCTCCGGGATGAGCTACGAGTTCGCCGAGTCCAACATGAAGCTGTTCGCGAGCGAGGTCATGCCTCGGCTGAAGCCGTTGCCTGACGTCGACTTCGCGGAGCTCGACGGGGTGGTCAGCGCATGAGCACGCCGGCGCCCCGGGTCATCACCAGTGAGCTGCGCTTCCCCGAAGGCCCTGCCTACCTCGGTGACGGCGCGGTGCTCGTCGCCGAGATGAAGGGCGAGTCGGTGACGCGGGTGGTCGCCGACGGCACGGTGACCGTGGTCGGCGACTGCGGCGGCGCGCCCAACGCGAGCGTGGCCGGCGCCGCGGGGGAGTGCTACGTCGCCAACAACGGCGGGCTGTCGGCGGGGGGCATGGGCTACTGGTACGCGCCCAGGCAGTTCGACGGCTGCGTGCAGCGCGTCGACGTCGACGGCACGGTCACCGGCGTGGGTGGCACGCTGCCCGGTCCTGCGCCGCATCGGCCGAACGACCTGTGCTTCGGCCCGGACGGAACGCTGTACGTCACCGACAGCGCCAACTGGGAGGAGCTGCGCAACATCAACGCCGGCCACATCGTGGCGATCGGCGCGGATGGTGCGCAGCGGCAGGCCGTCGAGGTGCCGGCCATGCCCAACGGCATCGAGATCGCACCTGACGGTCGCCTGTTCATCACCCAGTCACTAACCCGCAAGGTGCTCAGCTTCGATCTGGCCGGCGGCGAGATCAGGGAACAGGCGGTGTTCGCGAAGCTGCCCGCAGGCATGCCGGACGGGTTCTGCTTCGACGCTGCCGGCAATGCTTACGTGTGCGGCAGTGTGGGGCACGCCGTCTTCGTCTACGCCCCGGACGGCGAGCTGTCCGACACCCTAGAGACCGGCGAGGGTACGCAGCCGACGAACTGCTGCATCGGTGACGACGGCAGCCTGTACGTCACGTACGGGCTCACCGGACAGTTGGTGGCATTCGACCTTGGGCTGGAACCGGCGCCGATCCACCGCGGCACAGTGTCGCCCCGTTGATGCCATCAGGGCGGGTGACGTGACATGATCGCCAGGAGGGGGAACGGCGATCGAAAAGGAGCCCGCAGTGTCGACTCCGGGGCAGGCGAGCGCGCAGAACCGGGCTGCTGCACCGCGAAGCGACATCGCCCGTCGCCGACAGGAGCGGCGCGAGGCGAGTGGCCGCCGCTCGGATGAGCGATGGAACGAGATCATGGCGAGCGCTGCTGCCGTGTTCGCCCGGCTCGGGTACGCGCAGAGCACGCTCGAGGACGTCGCTACCGAGGTGGGGATCAACCGCGCCACGCTGTACTACTACGTCGGGACGAAGGAAGAGCTCCTCGTCGCGCTCCTCGACCAGCCGATCGACACTATGCGCAGCCGGCTGGAGGAGATCGCGGCCCAGCCCGACTCCGCGCGCGACAAGCTGGCCCAGGCGTTGCGCGAGTACGTGCAGACGATGGTGGAGAAGCCAGAGCTGTTCATCTTCCTCAGCGAGAACGTGCACAAGGTGATGTCCGGGCCGGAGGCCGAGCGCATCCGCAGCAACGCCGACAGGTACGGCCGGATGCTCGGCCAGGTGATCGACGACGGCATGCGCGCAGGCGAGTTCCGCGACGACATCGAGCCGGCGACGGCCGTGCTCGGCATCCTCGGCATGTTCAACTGGATCCACCGCTGGTACGACCCGTCCGGTCCGCGACCGTTGACCGACTTCGGCGACACGTTCATCGAGATGGCGTTGTCCGCGCTGGAGCCGAGCAAGCGCCGCAAGCGCTGACCCGCGCCGGCCGCCGATGACCGGGCGCCCTGCCGTCGCGCGGCCGTCGGCGGCATCGGTACGGGTGTTGGCGCCGGACTGCCTCGCCGGCAGGACGGCCTTGGTCACCGGCGCAGGCACCGGTATCGGGCGCGCGGTCACGCTGCGGTTGCTCGCGCTGGGCGCACACGTCGTCGGCGTCGGCCGCCGGGTCGAGCCACTCGCCGAGACCCGGGCGAGTACCGACGCACCGGAGCGGCTGCGCGTCGAACAGCTGGACATCAGGGATCGCAGTGCTGTAGCGACATTCGTCGCGGGACTCGACCGGCTCGACCTGCTCGTTAACAACGCCGGCGGCCAGTTCGTGGCACCGGCAACCGCGATCTCGGCACGGGGCTTCGGCGCGGTGCTCGACCTGAACCTGACGGCGACCGCGCACCTGACCAGGACGGCCCGCCGCGCGCTAGCCGCCGCAGGCGGCCGGGTCGTCACGCTGTCGCTGTCGGCACCCGACCGCGGCATCGCCGGGCTCGTGCACTCGACGACGGCGCGGGCAGGTATGGCGGCGTTGACCCGTTCGCTCGCGCGGCAGTGGGCAGGTGAAGGGATCCGGCTGTTCTGCCTGGCGCCCGGCACCGTGCACACGGCAGGCGTGGCGGGCGAGGTGCCGACCCAGGCGCTCGACGCGGGCGTACGGGCGAGCCTGCTCGGTCGCGACACCGGGCTCGACGAGGGCGCCGAGTGGGTCGCTGCGATGGGCAGCGGCGTCTTCGACGCGGTCAGTGGCACGGCGGTGGAGCTGGACGGCGGCGCCGGCCTGGTCGACGCTGCTGCCTCGCTTGTGCCGCCGAGCGCCGAGGAGCCGGCATGACAGTGACCGTCGTACGCGGCCGGTGTCCCGCCGGGGTGGACGCGGTGGTGTCCGCAGCGACGGCGGAGGCGTTGACGGAGCTGTTCGTGCGGGTGCGCGACGAGCTCGTCGCTACGGCCGACGGCGGAGGCGTGCTCGTCGTCGTGCAGACCGAGGAACCGTGTGCCGACGGCACTGTACGGGCGGCGGTGGGCGCGCTCGTCCGTAGCCTCGCCCGGGAGTACGCCGACCGTAGGTGCCGGGTGAACGTCGTGCTCGTCGGTGCCGCGGACGTGTCGGCGATGGAGGACTTCCTCACCAGCCCGGCCGCCGTCATGCTCACCGGAGCCGTCCTCGACGCACGTTAGCTCATTCGTGCTCCTCGGCCGCGGCCATGCTGAGCAGAACCTGGTCGCGTCCCAGCATGATGTGCTCGAACATCAGCGCTGCGGCGCGTTTCGGCTCACCCCTTGCGATGCGGTTGCGGATCATCTTGTGGAAGTTGTTGGAGCGTTCCAACTCGCTGTGTCTGAAGGCACGGAGCGCCTCGAACACCAGCGGTGCGTCGACCGTGCTCGTCAGGATGTGCGCGAGCCGGACGTGCTTGCTGGCCGCGATGATCGCGTTGTGGACTCGCCGGTTCGCGTCGCTGACCAACCGGGTCAGGTCGAGCTGGCTGAGATCGGTGCGCTGGGCGGCCGCCGCGAAGTCACGGATGCCGGTGTCGATCTCGGCGAGGTCGTCGTCGGTGGCACGGGTGGACGCGAGCTCGGCGGCGTACGACTCCAACCGGGCCCACAGGTCGTAGAGATCGAGCACGTCGTTGCGGCCCAGGGTGCGGACGATCGCACCGCGATGGCGCGTCGCGAGCACCAGACCGTCGGCGGCGAGCATCCGCACCGCCTCCCGGACGGGAGTGCGGGAGAGGTCCAGCTGCGCGGCCACCCGCTGTTCGACGATGCGGTCGCCGGGTCGTATACGTCCCTCCACGATGGCCGACCGCAACGCCTGGTACGCCACCTCGGAACCCACCTGGCCGGGGGTCACTGACGTCGCTCTCGCAGGTACCGGAGCGCAGCGGGGTCCGGTACGTGTTCGTACCGGACCCCGCTGGCTGCCATTGCTACTTCCGCTGTGCCTTGGTGTAGTTGCCGAGCTCGCCTTCGTTCTTGATCGGCTTGCCCACCGGTGCGAAGGTGCCAGCCTTCTTGCCGGTGGCGCCGGCGTACTTGTACACCTGGCCGGACTCGAACGGGTAGGCGTCGGTCACCCCGCTGACCATGCCCTTCACGCCCTCGGTCATCAACGGATACCTGGTGTTGTACTGGTGCGAGGCGATGTTGATCGTCGCACGGTTCAACCCACCCTTCATCACGCTGGCGTCCTTCAGGATGGCGGTGATGTACCAGGCCCAGAACCAGCCGTTGGCGTACTGCGCGTTGTGCGAGTCGAGACCGTGCTCCTTGAGCTTCTTGCTGACCAGTGCGGCGAACCTCGGGTCACCGACGTCCGCGTCGTCCGGTGCGTAGTAGTACCGAACGGTCTCGGTGCCGTTACCCGTCAGCCCTTGCTTCTGCAGGGGTGCGAACGTCGTCTCGATCTGTGCACACGAGTTCGAGACGATGAGCGTCGGATCCCACGAGCTCTTCTCGATCGCGCCGATGCCTTGGGTGCAGAACGTGCCCGCCTCGATCAGGATCGCGACGTCGGCCTTGCTGCCGGCCGCCGTCGTCACCTGGTCGTCGAGGTTCGGTGCGGTCGGTGAGTTGGTCTGCTCGGTGACGACCTCGAACTTGGTGCTCTTGGTCGCACGCTTGAAGCCCTGGACGTACGCCTTGCCGAGTGCGTTGTCGATCGAGACGAGCGCGACCTTCGCACCCTCGGGGTACTGCCGCTTCAGCGCCTCGACCCAGATCGCGCTCTCGTTATAGTAGTCGAGCCCGAAGCCGGACGTCCACGGGTGCTTGCCCGGGTCGAACAGCACGTTGTCGGACGCACCAGTGAGGTACTGGCCCATGCACTGCTTGTTCATGTGCGAACGCACGGCGAGGTTGTTGGCGGTGCCGAGCAGGCCGAAGCTCGCCGCGTACTCGTTCGATTCGATCGCCTTGTCGACGTTCTTCCTGGTGAGATCGGGCTGGTACTGGTCGTCGAAGATCTTCATGTCGATCTTGCGGCCGTAGATCCCGCCGTTCTCGTTGACGTACCTGAAGTAGCTCTTCATGCCGTCGCCGATGGCGCCGTACGCAGCCAGCGCACCCGAGTGCGGAACGCTGGTGAAGAGGTTGATCTTCGTCGTGACGCCGGAGTTGAGGTCCCAACCCACCGGGCACTTGCTGAGGTCGATGCTGAAATCACCTGCACCGGTGTAGGTGCAGTCCTCGTCCAGGCCCCAGTTCTTGGCATCCGGGTTGGTCGCCGGGATGGCGCCGTCGGCCGTGTCGTCCTTGCCTGTCGCCGGTTTGGTGGTGACCTTGCAGCGTGAGTCGTCGGCCGGGTCGCTTACCTCCTTCGAGTACGAGCATGCGGCCAGCGAGGTGGCGGTTACGACGATCGCCAGCACCATTGCAGCTGATCTTCGACTAAACGACATCTGTCCTTGTCCTTTCTCGCGGCCTCTCCGGAGGACGTGATGGGTGGTCCTGTGAGGTGACCAGGCGGTACTGCTCCCAGCCGCTCGGTGTGCGGGGTTCGACGACGACGACCTTGCTGAGCAAGCCCTTCAGGCCGTCGGCGATCCCGCCGGGCAGCAGGAAGACGCAGACGAGCAGCAGCACGCCGGAGATGACGCCGACGAGCTGCTGGCCCTGCGGACCCTCGATGAACGTCTGGTTGGATGCCCAGTCGGCGATGTAGGTGCGGAGCGCCACGAACACGATGGCTCCTGGGATGGCACCGACGATCGACTTGCTCCCTCCGGTGATGAGCCCGACCAGGAGGAAGACGGAGAGGTAGAGGTCGAACCGTGCGCCGGTCACCTCGGGCAGCTGGATGACGAGCAGTGCGCCCGCCACGCCGCCGAACGCGGCGCTCATCGCGAAGGTGAAGATCTTCACCTTCGCCACCGGCACACCGCTCGATGCGGCGCTCAACGGCGCGTCGCGTACAGCAATCATCGCGCGGCCGATCCGGCTGCGCACGATGTTGCGGGCGAGGAGGAACATGAGGGCGGCGAACGCAAGGATCGCGTAGTACCGGTCGATGACGGGGCCGGTCAGAGTGTACGGGTTGACGAAGAACCACGGCGGCGCGGTCATCGGCTCGTTGGCGAACTTGCCGTTCGCGCCGCCGGTGAGCCCGTCGAACTGGTCGACGAGCACCGGGAAGAGCGCAGCGATCGACAGCGTCACGGTGACCAGGTAGAGGCCACGGATGCGGAGCGCGGGCATCCCGATCAGCGCGCCCGCGACCGCACAGACCAGGAAGGCGACGGGCACGGTGGCGAGGTACGGCCAGTCGTGGTCGGCGACCAGGATCACGGCCGTGTAGCCGCCGAGGCCCACGAACGCGCTCTGCCCCAGGGAGATCTGGCCGCAGTAGCCGATCAGCAGGTTCAACCCGAGGATCGCCACCGAGTACGCCACCAGCTGGGAGAGCGCGCCGATACCCGAGACCGTGCCGATCATGAACGGCAGCGTGATCAGGACGACGGCGACGACGAACGCGAGGCCCAGCTTTGCGACGAGCAGGCGGCGGCTGCCCTGTTGGAAGTGTAGTGCCATCAGACGCGCTCCAGGTGCCGGCCACCGAGCAACCCCGATGGCTTGACTTGCAGGATGACGATGATGACAAGGAACGCGCAGCCGAGCCCGAACTCCCCGCCGAGCACCGGGACGTACCCGGTGACCAACGTGATCGTCAGGCCCACCACGACGCCTCCGACGACCGCACCGATCACGCTGTCGAGCCCGCCGAGCGTCGCCGCGGCGAACGAGTAGACGAGGATCTTGTCCATGAACGTCGGGTCGAGGTAGGTGGACGGCGCAGCCAGGCAGCCGGCGAGCGTGCCGACAGCTGCTGCGAGCGCCCAGCAGCCGCGGCTCGTACGGCCGATGTTCACGCCGACCAGGCGCGCCGAGTCGACGCTGCTCGCCACGCACCGGAACCGCAGCCCGAGCCTGGTGCGGGTCAGGGCCAGGTGGAGCGCGACCACGACCGCCACGGCGAGACCGATGTTCCCGAGCTCGGTGAAGTACAGGCGCGCCCCGGCGAGCTCCAGGTAGGAGTCCGAGCCCTTGGGGAACAGCGTCGGGAAGCCCTTGGGGTCGAACCCCCAGACCATCGCGACGATCGCGTTGAAGGCTAGGTAGAGGGCGAGCGTCACGATCACGATCGCGAGGTGGTTGTTCGGGTCGAAGTGGCTGATCAGTACGCGTTCCACGCCGACGGCGCCGACCGCGCTGACCACCATCGCGAGGCCGATCGCGACGGCGAGTGGCATGCCGAGCGACGTCGTGAACGTGTACGCGAGGTACGTGCCGATGAGCGCCATCGCGCCCTGCGCGAAGTTGATGACCTTGGTGGCCTTGAAGACCAGCACAAGCGACAGGGCAACGAGGCCGTACTGGATGCCGTTGGTGACGCCGTCGATCAGGCGCTGCACGTAGAGTGCGGCACCCTTTCTCGAGCACCGCGTACACCGAGAACGCGGCGAGCAGCACGAGCACGACACCGATCGACCGTGCCGCGGAGCGGCGCCTGGCCAGCCGCAGGACGTCGACCGGTTTGCGTTGGTCGGCGTCTGCAGGTTGTGTCATCACGGCCATGTCGGGCGTTCCCTTCGTGTGCTCAGTAACCGAGGTAGGCCCTGCGGATGGAGTCGTCGTCCTGCAGCTGCTGTGCGGTGCCGGACGCCACGACGGTGCCGGCTTCGAGCACGTACACTCGGTCGGCGATCTCCAGGGCGAGTGCCGCGTTCTGCTCGACGATGATCAGTGCCACGCCGTGCGTCTTGTTCGCCTCGGCCAGGACCTCGAAGAGGCACTGGGTGATCAGCGGCGCGAGACCGAGTGACGGCTCGTCGAGCAGCAGCAGCTGTGGTTTGCTCATCATGGCGCGGGCGATCGCGAGCATCTGTTGCTCGCCGCCGCTGAGGCTTCCCGCGACCATGTGCCTGCGCTCCCGCAGCGGCGGGAACGTCTCGTACCACGAGGCGATCTCGGCCTCGATGCCACGCGGGTTGCGGGTGAGCGCGCCCGCGCGCAGGTTGTCCTCGACGGTGAGCCCGACGAACGTGCCGCGGCCCTGCGGCACCATGGCGATCCCTCGCTGCACCAACCGGTCGGCGCGTTGGTCGACGATGGAGGTGCCGGCCAGCTCGATCGAACCCGTCGTCGCTACGGTCCGGCAGATGGAGCGCAGCAGTGTGGTCTTGCCGGCTCCGTTCGCGCCGAGCACGACCACTACCTCGCCGGCCCGCAACGTCAGGTCGATGCCGTGCAGACACTCGACGTCGTCGTAGGAGGCGCGCAGCTCGGTCAGCTGCAGCAGTGCGTTCTCGTTGATCGTCGTCATACCGCCGCCCGCCCGAGGTAGGCCTCGGCGAGACGCGCGTCCGCGCGCACTTCGCCGGGGAGACCGGAGACCAGGTTGCGGCCGAAGTCCAACGCGACGACGTAGTCGGAGATGTCCATGACTAGCTGCATGTGGTGCTCGACGAGGAGCAAGGTCAGGCCGAGCTCATGACGTAGCTGCTGCAGTGTCGTGCCCAACGCCCGCACGTCGCCGTGGGTGAGGCCACTCGCCGGTTCGTCGAGCAGTATTAGCTTCGGCCGCGACACCACTGCACGGGCCAGCTCGATGCGCTTGAGGGTGCCGAACGGCAGGCCGGAACATGGCCGGTACGCGACATCGGTGATGCCGAAGTAGTCGAGCGCCGCGAACGCGCGGGCACGTGCCTCGCGGTCCTCACGGTGTGCGGGCAGCCCTAGCGGCGCCCTGCCGAAGCCGACGCTGCCGTTGGCGTACCACCCGACCATCACGTTCTCCAGCACGGTCATGCCGGGCCAGAGCGCGCGGTTCTGGAACGTGCGCGCGATGCCGAGCCGGGCGAGGTCGGCGGCACGGTGGCGTAACAGTTGCTGCCCGGCGAACGTGATGGTGCCCGACCTTGGCCGCACCAGCCTGCTGATCGCGTTGAACGCCGTCGTCTTGCCAGCACCGTTCGGACCGATCAGTGCGCAGATCTGTTGCTCACGCACCTGGAACGAGACGCTGTCGAGTGCGGTCACTCCGCCGAACCGGACGGTGAGCTGGTCGACGTCCAGCAGGGCCGGCGCACTCCCGTCCTGGATACCGTTCGGCGGACCAGTCACTGGCACTCCTCGTCGTCAAGGATTGCACACAATTACTAGGAGAGCTCGCTGTGTAGCAGCTCTCGGTCGGGGTACGGGGTCGGTCTGTCCGGTCTCGCTCAGGCACCGCTCCTGTAACGGACTAGCCCCCGCATCACTGACATTTGTTACCCGGCTGCCGGGTGTACGTGCTGACAAGAGCATGTCGGGTGACGATCGCGCTGTCAACAGATGCGTAGACAGAACTATGAGCGTTGTATACCATCAGATCTACGCGCGGTAGCGAAGTGAGGACGCCATGTTGACTCAGGACCGGTACCGCAGCATCCGCGTCGACCGGCGCGACGCCGTTGCGGTGCTGACGCTGAACCGCCAGGAACACGGCAACAGCGTGGACGACACCATGCACTCTGAGCTCAGCACGGTGTTCGCGGACGCCAGGCGGGACAACGAGATCCGCGTGATCGTGCTCACCGGGGCGGGCGATACCTTCTGCTCCGGCGGGGATTCGAGCCCGGATCGCACCTTCACCACCTTGACCGGGCTGACGCCGATCGAGGAGGCCGAACGCATCGTCGGGTCGCTGCTCGACCTCCGGCAACCGTTGATCGCTGCGGTGAACGGCCCCGCGCTCGGCCTGGGGGCGATCCTCGCCAGCCTCGCCGATGCCTCGTTCATGGCCCGGTCGGCGTCGATCGGTGATCGCCACGTGGCCGGCGGCGTCACGGCAGGTAACGGGAGCGCGGCGCTCTGGCCGTTGCTCGTCGGCGTCAACCGCGCCAAGTGCCTGTTGCTGGACGCGGCCGTGCTGACGGCCGAGCAGGCCGCGCACATCGGGCTCGTGCACGAGGTCGTCGACGACGGCCGGGCGCTCGACGCCGCGCTCGCACTGGCCGAGCGATGGGCGGCGATGCCGTCATTCGCGATGCAGTCGACCAAGGCGGTGCTCAACGCGCACCTGCGCGACGCCGCGACGATGGCGTTGCGGTACGGGCTGGCGCTGGAAGAACAGGCGTTGACCGGTCCCGAGTTCGACGCCGTACGGAAGGGACGCTGAACAGGATGGACTTCACCGGATCCGTCGCGTTGGTCACCGGCGCCGGTAACGGTCTCGGCCGCGCCTACGCGCACGAGTTCGCCAGGCGCGGCGCGAAGGTGTTGGTGAACGACATCGCGGTGGGCGCCGACGGGCGCGCGACCGGCGAGTCGCCCGCGCAGCGTGTGGTCACGGAGATCGAGGAGGCCGGCGGCGTCGCGGTGGCCAACGGTGCCAGCGTCGCTACCGTCGAAGGTGGTGCGGCCGCCGTCGCGTGTGCGATCGAGTCGTTCGGTGACCTCGACATCGTGGTCAACAACGCCGGGATCGCGCTACCAACTACTTCACCGACGTCCAGTACGACGACGTGCTCGCGTCGCTCGGCGTGCACCTGCTGGGCGCGATCCACGTACTCCTGCCGGCGTGGCGGCACCTCGCCGCGCGCGGCGGCGGCAGGGTGGTGAACACCACGTCCGCCGTCGGCATGTTCGGGCAACGGCGGTCGGCGGTGTACGCCGCGGGCAAGATGGGCATCGTCGGCCTGACCCGGGTGCTCGCCCAGGAGGGCGCCGCGCACGGCATCAGTGTCAACGCGATCGCACCGGTGGCGAGCTCGCAGATGGCCGGCGAGGTCTACGGCCGGCTGGACGAGGAGATACCGCCGGAGCGCGTCGCCGCAGTCGTGCTCGCACTCGCGCACCCGAGCTGCCCGGTGAGCGGCGAAGTGGTCTCTGCCGGCGGCGGGCGGATGTCGCGGCTGCTCGTCGGTGCCACCGAAGGCTACTTCTCGCCGGACCTCGACGACGACGAGGCAGCCGCCAACCTCGCCGCCGTCTGCGCGCAGGAACGGCCGGTGGTCGTCCCCGACAGTGCGATGGCGGAGATCGACCTCATCCGGCGTTGTTTCCCCGATCTCGCCGCCCATCCGATGCTGCCGCGCTGACCCGTACGCCGCGCTACTCGGGTGCCTCGATCACGCAGAGCAGGTCACGCACCTCGACCACGTCTCCGGTGTCACCCTGCAGTTCGCGCACCACACCGGCAGCGGGCGCCGCGATGACCGTCCTGGCCTTCTCTGCCTCGATCTCGACGAGGTCGGCTCACTCGGTCACCTGCTCGCCGTCCTCGACGTACCAGTCGAGGATCTCGGCGTCGCTCATGCCCATGGACAGCTGCTGCAGGCGTACTTCGACACGCATGTAGTGGTCCCTTCGCGAGGTGGGGAAGTGGTCAGGCGAGGGTGCGGCGGACGGCCGCGGTCACCTTGTCCTTGCTCGGGTAGATCTGCTTCTCCAGCGCTGGGCTGAACGGCACGTGCACGTCGTCGGTCGTCACTCGTACGACGGGTCCGCGCAGCGCGTCGAAACACGTCTCGACGACGTGGGCGCTGATCTCGCTGGCGGCGCTGCAGGTGCGGTTGGCGGGATCGACGGCGACGCAGCGGCCCGTACGGCGCACGGACTCCTCGATCGTCGGCCAGTCCATCGGCACGAGGGTCCGCGGGTCGATCACCTCGCAGCTGACGCCGTCCTTCTCCAGCTCCGCGGCCGCCTGTATGGCGAGGTACACACCCTGCCCGATGCCGCCGACCGTGACGTCGGTGCCTGTCCGAGGCGTGGCGGCGACGCCGAGCGGCACCAGGTGCTCGACGTCGTCCGCGGGCTTGGGGCTGCGTCCCTTGCGTCCCCACAGGTTCGCGTCCTCGAAGCACAGCACGGCGTTGTCGTCGCGGATGGCGCTCTCGAGCAGACCCTTCAGGTCGGCGGCGTTCGACGGCACCACGACCTTGAGCCCCGGCACGTTCATGAACATCGGGTACGGCCGGTCGGCATGGTGTCCTGCGGTGCCGCCTTGGTAGTACAGCGCGGCCCGTACGACGACAGGCACCCGCGCCTGGCCGCCGAACATGTAGCGGACCTTCGCCAGCTGCGAGACGAACTGGTCCATGGCGACGAACACGAAGCTCGCCACGGTGAGGTCGACGACCGGACGCAGGCCGGCCATCGCCGCGCCTGCGGCCAGGCCGATCGAGCCGGCCTCGGACAGCGGCAGGTCGCGAACCCGCGCAGCACCGAACTTCGCCAGCACGCCGTCGGCGGCTCCGAAGACGTTGGCGCGCAGGTCCTGGCCCATCAGCACGACGCGCTCGTCGCGCTCCATCTCCTCGGTCTGCGCCTGGTTGATCGCCTGCAGGAAGCCGAGCTGTGCGGCGCGCGTGGCGGACTGGCGTGGCTTGGTGGCCGTCATGCGTCGACCTCCTCCGGTGCGGCGTAGAGGTCGGTGTAGGCCGCCTCGGGTTCCGGGTAGGGCGAGTCCTTGGCGAACTGCACGGCCTGCTCGACGACCTGCTCCACCCCAGCGCGTACGGCGTTGATGTCCGCCTCGTCGGCCAGCCGCCAGGCGAGCAGCCGCCCTGCGAACGAGGTGATCGGGTCGACGGTGTCGAACCAGCTGTCCACCACCGTCTGGTCGCGATACGGGACGGGCACTGCGAGCCCGTAGGCGTGCTCGTGGAAGCGGTAGGTCTTCGCCTCGATCAACGACGGCCCGTCGCCTCTCCTTGCCCGAGCCGCCGCGGCCGAGGTGGCGCGGTAGCAGCCCAGCACATCCTGCCCGTCCACGACGACGCCCGGCATGGCGTAGCCCGCGGCCCGGATCGCGATGTCGGGCACGGCGGCGGTGTCGGAGATCTTGGCGCTCACGGCGAGCCCGTTGTTCTCGCAGAAGTAGACGACAGGCAGCTTCCAGGTGCCGGCGAGGTTGGCCGACTCGTGGAACACGCCCTCGTTGGCGGCACCGTCGCCGAAGAAGCAGAGCGCGACCTGGTCGGACCCGCGCACCTGCGCGGCGAAGCCGGCGCCGGTGGCCACGGGGATGGCCGAGCCGACGATGCCAGACTCGCCGAGGCTGCCGACGGAGAAGTCGGCCAGGTGCATGCTGCCGCCCTTGCCGCCGCACACGCCGGTCGCCTTGCCGAGCAGCTCGGCCATCAGCCGGTCCAGGCGTGCGCCCTTCGCGATCGGGTGGCCGTGCGAGCGGTGGTTGCCGGTCATGTAGTCGTCGCTGGTGGTGGCCATGCAGGCGCCGACGGCGGCGGCCTCCTGGCCGATCGACAGGTGCACCATGGCGGGCAGGTCGCCGGCGTGGAAGAGCGCGATGGTCGCCTCCTCGAACAGCCGTACGGCGTACATCCTGCGCAGCATCTCGAGGGCGAGGTCGCGGCCGTCCGCGTCGCTGAACTCCGGAGGCAGCACGGTCTCCGCCTCGGGCTCGTGGTGGGTCTCGGGTGTGGTCATGCCGTCCCATCCGTCGCTGTCGCGTTGCGTCAGCATAGCCGTTGACGACGAGCTTGGCGCGGTTACTGTCTACGTCAACGCTGACGATGATAAATCCACTGCAGGCACGGACGGGTATCGACGGAGGTAGCACCGCATGAAGCTCGCCTTGATGTACGAACTTCCGGTCCCGCGGCCATGGACGGTCGACAGTGCGTACAACGCCTTCGAGAACACCCTGCAGCAGATCGAGCTGGCCGACCAACTGGGCTTCGACAGCGTGTGGACGGTCGAGCACCACTTCCTGGACGAGTACTCGTTCTCGTCCGCGCCCGGAGTGTTCTACGGGGCCATCGCGGCGCGAACGGAGAACATCAGGATCGGCCACGGCGTGCGGCTGCTGCCGTTCCCCTACAACCACCCGGTGCGCGCGGCCGAGGCCGCCGCGACGGTCGACGTGCTGTCGAAGGGGCGGCTGGAGTTCGGTACCGGACGGTCGGGCACCCGTACGGAGATCGAGGGCTTCGGCATCAAGCCGACGGACACCCGGCCGATGTGGGAGGAAGCGCTCGACGTCGTCGTCGGTTGCTGGACGGAGGAGGAGTTCAACTGGGACGGCGAGTACTTCAAGCTGCCCCCGCGCGGGGTCGTGCCGAAGCCGATGCAACAGCCGCATCCGCCGCTGTGGGCCGCGAGCTCGAGCTCCGACTCGCACGAGCTGATCGGCGCCAAGGGTATCGGCCTGCTGTCGTTCTCCGTAGCGATCCCGCCCGAGGGGCTGGTCAAGCGGATCGGCAGGTACCGCGACGGCCTGAGCCAGGGAAGCACGGTCGGCAAGTTCCGCAACGAGCGCATCGCCACGTTCGTACAGGCACACTGCGCGGAGACGACGCCGCAGGCGCGCGACGAGGCGCGCGAGGCGTTCCCGTGGTACATCCAGACGTCGTTGCAGCAGATCGCCGGCCTCGGTGCGTGGCAGGAAGGTACCAACCTCGGCAGCTACGAGTACGCCAAGAAGTTGCTCGGCGGCATGGATCTCGACGAGCTCACCTTCGACTACCTGATCAACAACGAGACGGTGCTCTGTGGTGACCCCGACCATTTCCTCGCTATGTGTCACCGGTACGAAGCGGTCGGCGTCGACCTCTTGCTACTTCTCGTGCAGTCCTACAACATCCCGCATGAGAACGTCATGCGCTCGATCGAGCTGATCGGTACGGAAGTCCTGCCCAAGCTCTAGCAGTGGTCGCCCAATGGAGGAGCCAATGCGCATGTCAGGACACCAGAACACGCGGATAGCGGACTGGATCCGGATCAACGCGGCAGCCCGACCTGACCGCATCTGCTTCGTGACCGAGCGCGAGAGCTACACGTTCGCGCGAGTCAACAGCCGGGTGAACTCCGTAGCCAACGCCATGCAGCAGGTCGGCGTCGGCCGTGGCGACCGGGTGGCGCTCTTCGCCACCGACTCGGTGGCGTACGTCGAGACGTTGCTCGCCACGATGAAGCTCGGTGCCGTCTGCGTGGCGCTGAACTTCCGGCTCGCCCAGCCCGAGCTGCAGACCATGCTGGCCGCGGCCGAGCCGAAGGCGTTGTTCTTCTCCGACCGCTACACCGGCATGGTGCGTGCGGTGGACGTGCCAGGCATCAAGCTGCACGTCAGCTACGACTCGGACACGGGCGACAAGAGCTACTAGCAGCTCCTCGACGAACACCCGGACATCGAGATCGACACCGGCGCTGCAGGACAAGCAGGTGCGCACGCTCGAGTCGATCGGCTACGGTGCCGCGCCGATGTCACCGGCGTTGCTGCGCCGCGCACTGGACGTCTTCGACTGCGACTTCATGAACATGTTCGGTGCCGGCACCGAGGCCGGCCTGCAGACCGTGCTGACACCCGAGGACCACAGGCGCGCGCTCGCCGGCGAGGAACACCTGCTCGGCTCGATCGGCAAGGCGGGCATGGGTGTCGCGTTGCGGCTGTGCGACGACGACCTCAACGACGTGCCCGACGGCACGGTCGGCGAGATCGTGACGCGTTCCGACGCCTGCATGAGCGGCTACCTGGACCAGCCGGAGGAGACGGCGAAGGTGCTCGTGGACGGCTGGTTCCGCGGCGGCGACCTGGCGTACCGTGATGCGGACGGGTTCCTGTATCTCAGCGGCCGCAAGAACGACATGATCATCCGCGGCGGCGAGAATATCTACCCGATCGAGATCGAGGACGTGCTCTCGTCGCACCCGGCGATCCACGAGGTGGCCGTGGTCGGCGTGCCGGACGAGCGCTGGGGCGAGGTCGTGCGCGCCCACGTCGTCGTCGCCGAGGGCGCGGCGTTCGACGAGGACGACGTGCGGGCGTACGCGCGGCAGCGACTGGCCGGGTACAAGGTGCCTGCGATCTTCCAGGTCGACACCGACTTCCCGCGCAACGCAAGCGGCAAGGTGCTCAAGCGCGCGCTGCGGAAGCAGTGATGCCCGACCGGGTCGGTTTCGTCTCCGGCGCCGGGCGGGGGATCGGTGCGGCCGTCGCCTTGCGCCTGGCGGACGGGGGCGCCGCGGTCGTGGTGAACGACAGGGACCCGCAGGCGGCCGCGGCGACGGTCGCCGCAGTCGAGGCCGCAGGCGGCACGGCGCTGGCGGCCACCGGCGACGTGTCGCGTACCGACGAGGCGGCCAGGTGCGTCGCGGTGGCCCAGCGGGAGTTCGGGCGGCTGGACTACGCGTACAACAACGCGGCCGTGCCTGGTGTCATCGCGCCGACGGCCGACTACCCGGCGGCGACGTTCTGGCGGGTCATGCAGGTGAACCTCGGCGGTGTGCTCGGTTGCCTGCAGGCCGAGGTGCAGTCGATGCGCGAGACCGGTGGTGGCTCGATCGTCAACGCGGTGTCGGCGGCGGTCGCCGGCGGCGTCGCCGGTTCCGCGGCCTATGCGGCGAGCAAGCACGCCGTGGTCGGGCTCACCAAGTCCGCGGCGCTCGACCACGCTGCGGACGACGTCAGGGTCAACGCGGTCGCACCCGGGCTCGTCGACACCGGCTTCGTCCGCGACATCGACCAGGCCCGCTTCGCCGATGCGCATCCGGTCGGCCGTCGTGCGCGTACCGAAGAGATCGCGGCAGCGGTGTGCTGGCTACTCACCGACTCGGCGTCGTTCGTCACAGGAACGGTGCTCGCCGTCGACGGTGGCCTCACCGCGCAGGTGGCCGGGCTGTGACCGCGTCCGGCGCGGCGGGCCAGGTCGCATTGCATGCCCTGGTCATCCCGGATCACGACTGGACGACGTTGCTCGCGCGGGTCAGGTATCTCGAGCAGCTCGGCGTGCGTACGGTCTGGGTGGACGACCACCTGTCACACCCGGCGCGGCCGAGCGCGCCGTGGCTGGACGCGTGGAGTGCGCTGGCCGGGTGGGCGGCGACGACCGAACACGTCCGGCTCGGCACCCTGGTCGCGAACCCCGTGCTGCGTCCGCCTGCGGTGCTAGCCAGGCAGGCGCTCTCCGTCGCGCACATCGCCGGTGACCGGCTGGAGCTCGGCGTCGGCGCCGGCTACGCGGCGACCGACCATGCCGCGGCCGGCGAGCAGCCGTGGCCGGCTGCCGTGCGGTCGGCACGGTTCCGTACGTGCGTGGAGACCGTGGCGGCGCTGCTCGCCGGCGACCCGGTCGAGCGCGACGGCGTACCCGTGCCTGCGATGCAGCCGTCGTCGCGAAGGGTGCCGCTCACCGTCGCGGCGCACGGGCAGAAGGCGCTGCGGGTGGCGGCGGAGTACGGCGACCGCTGGGTGAGCTACGGCGGGTTCGGCATGACCGCCGACGACCACCTCGCGGTCACGCGCACGCGGGTGCGGCAGCTGCGCGCGGCGTGCACGGCGGTCGGGCGCGACCCGGCGACGCTGCGCTGCGCACTGCTGCTCGGCAGTGCCGCGACGACGGAGGAAGCCGTCTGGCTGTCCGCCGACGCCGTCCGTCGCACGGTCGAGCGCTACCGGCAGCTCGGCATCGACGACTTCGTCTTCTACTACCCGCCGGCGGACGTCTGGCCGGACGGCCAGGTGGCCGAAGGCGTCTTCGAGCAGATCGTCGCGGACTACAGCTGACCGCCGACGTGCGCGTCCAGCTCCGCCCACAGCTGTTCGGGGACGGGTGCGAGCAGGTCGAGATCGGCGTCGACCTCGGCCGCCGTCCGCATGCCCACCACCACGCCGGTGACCGCCGGGTGGCGCAGCGGGAACTGCAGTGCCGCCTGCGGCAGCGACACCCCGTGGCGCTCGCAGCTGTCGGCCAGCCGGCCGGCCAGCGCCACCACGTCCTGCGGTGCCTGTCGGTACGCCCAGGGCGCGGCCGGGTCGGGTCTCGCGGTGGCGAGCAGGCCGGAGGCGAACGGCCCGGCGGCGAGCACGGCGACGTCGCGTTCGGCGCAGCGGTCGAGCAGCTCGCGGCCGTGCCTGCGGGTGAGGGTCCACGCTGCCGCGATCATCACGTGCACGACCTCGCCGCGCTCGACCAGTCGCAGCGCCGCATCCGGGTCGGTCGTGGCGACACCGAGTGCGTCCAGCCGGCCAGCGTCGCGCTGGCGGCGCAGCTCAGGCAGCGCCTCGCTGGACACGAGATCGGGCGCACACTCCGGGTCGTGCAGGAACACCACGTCGACGGAATCGCGGCGCAACCGGCCGAGACTCGCGGTGAGGGTGGCGCGTACGCCGGCCGCGGTGAAGTCGAACCGGCCGCCGCCGCGGGCCCCGTCCGCGCCGTGCGGCCGGGCGTACGGGTTGACGTTGGCCATCGCCAGCCAGCCGACCTTGGTGGTCACCGCCACGGCGTCGGGCGCGACCGCGGTGAGCGCCGAGCCCAGCAGCGTCTCCGCGCGGCCCTCGCCGTAGCTCGGTGCGGCGTCGAACCTGGTGATACCGCGGGTGAGCGCCGTGCGGAGCGCATCGCGGCCGGTGTCGTGGCCGCCGTCGGCGGCGTAGCTGCCGAGCGGGCCGCAGCCGAAGACCAGCTGGTCGATGTGCATCACACCGGTTAGCCTAGAGCATTGTCGACGTTCGTGTTGACGAAGGCGGGATGGGCGTGCCGGAGCTGCCGGCCGCGTGGTCGTGGTCACATGGGCGGGCCGCGGGCTGGGGCGCGCCTACGCGCTCGACGCCGCACGCGCGGGTGCCGCCGTGGTGGTGAACGACGTCGACGGCGCCGAGGCGGCCGGCGTGGTGGCGGAGATCGACCGTGCCGGCGGTGCGGCGGTGGCGTCGGACCACTCGGTCGCCGACCCGGCGGCCGTGCGGTCGCTGGTCGCGCTCGCGGCGTCGGCGTACGGCCGGCTCGACGGCCTGGTGGTCAACGCCGGCCGCTACCACGAGGCGGCGCCGTGGGACGAGGACGTCGAGCAGGTGCGCGCGGACGTCGGCGTCAACGTGCTCGGTGGGATCTACTGTGTCGCCAAGGCCGCGCGGGTGCTGGCGGCCGCGGGCCGTGGCTCGATCGTGATCGCGTCGTCGGCGGGGGCGCTGGGCTCGCGCAGGATCATGACCTACGCGGCGACGAAGGGCGCGCTCGCGTCGCTGACGTACGCCGCGGCGCTCGACCTCGCCGATCGCGGCGTGCGGGTCAACGCGATCGCGCCGGTGGCGCTCACCCGGATGACGCAGGGCGCCTTCGGCCGGCGGGTCGTGCCGTCCGGCGCCGGGCGGGCACTGCTCGACGGGCTGGACGAGCGGGCGCCAGAGCGCATCGCACCGCTGGTGACGTACCTACTCAGCGACGCGGCCGCCGATGTCACCGGCCAGTTCGTGCGGTTCGGCGGCAGTCGGCTCGCGCTGCTGCCGCAACCGTCACTGCCCGACTTCGACGGCGTGACGGCGGACACCTGGACCCACGCGTCGATCGCGGCGGCGTTCGCCGGCCTGCTGGCTCTGCAGTCGTTCGGCGTGGAACGGCAGCGGCCGGTGCGGTGACCCGTCCGGTGGTCGTCAGCTCTCGACGGCCATCTCGCCGAGTTCGGACCAGTCATCCTGGTCCAGGTTCATGTTCACGATCCGCGGCGTCTGCGCGAGGTGTGGTGGCAGTGTCCGCTGTGCCGTCTTGAAGTGCTCGGAGTTCACGTGCGCACCGCCGGCCTCCTCGTCGCGGAACGCCTCGACGAGAACGTACTCGTTCGGGTCCTCGACGCTGCGCGACCAGTCGAACCAGAGGCAGCCAGGCTCGGCGCGGGTTGCCGCGGTGAACTCGGCGGCGATGTCCGGCCACTGGTCCGCGTACTCCGGCTTCACGCGGAACTTCGCGGTGATGAAGATCATCGGTGCTCCTCGGCTCTCGGGTGACGCGCCGCAGGCATGCTACCCGCCTTCGACCTATGCTTGACCGGTCGATCGACTCGTCGGAGGGAACGTTGGCCGGGCTGTCATTGCAGGGGGAGCGGCGGTCGTTGCGTGATCTGGCGTATGGCTCGTTGCGGGAGGCGATCGTGCGGGTGCGGATCGCGCCTGGTGCTGCGGTGACGGAGGAGTGGCTGGCTGCGGAGTTGGGTG